>NZ_PVZF01000015.1 GCF_003002055.1 Kineococcus rhizosphaerae | reverse complement strand
CCGGTCTCATTCCGAACCCGGAAGCTAAGCCCACCAGCGCCGATGGTACTGCTCGGGAGACTGGGTGGGAGAGTAGGTCACCGCCGGCCACTCACACTTTGGTGAGAGCGTGTGGGGCGCACCCTGTTCGGGGGTGCGCCCCACACGTGTTTACGGCGTCGCAACTACGGGAAGGCTGGACCCCTCCGCAGGGGGCCAGCCTTCTTCGCGATCCGGGACCTTTCAGGCGTGCTGCGCCGTCCAGGCTGCGTGGAGCCGGGAGTACGGGCCGCCCGCGTGAGCGAGCCGCGCTGCAGGGCCCACCTCCACGACCCGACCCGAGTCGACGACGACGACGGTGTCGGCGGCCTCCGCCGTCGAGAGTCGGTGGGCGATCGCGACCGACGTGCGTCCCGACAGCACCCCTTCGAGCGCCCGCTGCAGCCGCACCTCCGTCGCCGGGTCCACCGAGGACGTCGCCTCGTCGAGCACCAGGAGGTCGGGGTCGGCGAGGTGGGCGCGGACCAGGGCCACGAGCTGGCGCTCTCCGGCCGAGAGGCGTTCCCCCCGCTGGCCGACGGGCGTCTCCAGCCCCTCGGGGAGGCCGTCGAGCCAGGCCGTGAGGCCGAGGTCGTCGAAGGCGGTGCGGACCTGGGCGTCCGTGGCGCCGGGCAGGCCGCGGCGCACGTTCTCGCCGACCGTCGTGTCGAAGAGGAAACCCTCCTGCGGGACGGCGACGACGCGGCGGTGGAGCTCGGCCGAGGGGAGGTCCCGGGCGTCCACACCCGACAGGAGGACGCGGCCGGAGACCGGGTCGACCAGGCGCGTCATGAGGCGCGACAGCGTCGTCTTGCCCGATCCCGTCTCGCCGACGATGGCGGTGCGGGAACCGGCGGGGAAGTGCAGGGTCACCCCGGACAGCACGGTCTTCGTCGTGCCCGGGTAGGCGTAGGCGACGTCCTGGACCCGGACGTCGACGGGGCCGTGGGGGAGGGTCCTGGGCGTGGCGGGTTCGGGGACGGACACGGGGGTGTCGATGAGGTCGACGACCCGTCGCCAGCCGGCCAGGGCGTTCTGCAGCTCGTTGAGCACCTCCGTGGCCGCCTGGACGGGTCCGACCCACAACTGGGCGAGGAAGAGGAAGGCCAGCAGCCGGCCGAGAGTGATGTCACCGGCCAGGCCGAGCAGAGTGCCGACGACGATGACCAGCGCGACCACCACACCGGAGACGAACACCCCGGAGGAGAAGGTCACGGCCGTCGCCGTCTGGGCCTTCACAGCCTGCTTGCGGTGAGCCTCGATGGTGGCGTCGATCCGCGTCCAGGACCGTTCGGACGCGGCGTGGGCGCGGATCACGTCGGCCCCCACGACGGTCTCGGAGATCGCGGCGAGCAGGTCACCCATGCGGACCCGGACGGCGCGGTAGGCGCGGGTCACGGGGGCCTGCAGCTTCTGCCGGGCCAGGACCAGGGGGACGAAGCAGCCGAGGACGACGAGCGCCAGCTGCCACGAGTAGAAGAACATCAACCCGGTCGCGAGGAGGACCTGCGCCGCGGACAGGACGAGGACGAGCATGCCGGTCTGCAGGAACGTCGAGATGGTGTCCACGTCGCTCGTCACGCGGCTGACGAGGGAACCGCGTCGTTCGCCGCTCTGCGTCAGGACGGCGAGGTCGTGGACGTGGCGGAACGCGCGGACCCGCAGGCTCGCCAACCCCGCCTCGGTGGCGCGGAACAAGCGGACGTTGACGATCCACGCCGTGCCCGCGGTGACGAGCACGAGCAGCGCGGCGACCGAGCAGAGCACGGCGACGCGGGTGACGTCGGGGCCGCCGTCGGCCTGCACGCCCGCGTCGATGGTCTGCTGCACGGCGACCGGGACGGCGACCTTGCCGAGGGTCGTCGCCGCGGCGATCACCAGCGTCAGGCCGATCCCCTCGGCGAACTCGGGGGTCAGTTCGCGACTCCTGGCCAGAACTCCGGAACTCACGCGGCGCCCTCCTCGGCGGCTCGGTCCGCGGCGGCGCGGGCGTAGGCGGTGACGAGGTCGCGGTACCCCTCGTCGCGGGCGGCGACCTCGTCGGCGGGACCCCGGTCCACGACCCGTCCGTGGTCGAGGTGGACCACTTCGTCGGCGAGGGCGATCGTCGCGGGGCGGTAGGCGACGACGACGACCGTCGTCCCCGTGCCGGAACGTTCCAGGCCGTCGAGCACGGCGCGTTCCACCGCGGGGTCGAGGGCGCTGGTGGCGTCGTCGAGGACGAGCAGGCGGGGGTGCCGCACCAGGGCGCGGGCCAGGGCGAGCCGCTGGCGCTGCCCACCGGACAGCGTCGAGCCGCGCTCCCCGACCAGTTCGTCCAGGCCCGAGGGCAGGGACCGGACGAACCCGTCGGCCTGGGCGAGTTCCAGCGCCCGCCACACCTCGTCGTCGGACACCTCGAGGCCGAGGGCGATGTTGCCGCGGATCGTGTCGTCGAACACGAACGTCGACTGCGGGACGAGCGAGGCCGCGCCCGCGATCTGCCCCTCGGCGAGCCGGCGGACGTCGACGCCGTCGAGGAGCACGTCGCCCGTGGAGGGGTCGACCAGGCGCACCAGCAGACCGGCGAGCGTCGACTTGCCCGCTCCCGTCCCGCCGACGACGGCGACGGTCGTGCCGGCGGTGACGTCCAGGGTCACGTCGGACAGCACCGGCTGCGGGGCGGGGTGCTCGCGTCCGTCGTCGGTGAGGGGGTCGAGCGCGGGGGCGGGGTGGCGGTAGGACAGGCCGTTCGTCGCGACGCCCAGCGGGCCGCCGGCGGCGACGGGCTGCGTGCCCCAGGGCGTCGTCGCGTCCTCGCGCAGCACCGCCTGGACGCGGGCGTCGCCGGCGACGGTGCGCGGCAGGTCGGCGAGCAGCCAGCCGAAGGAGCGCACGGGGAACGCCAGCAGGCCCAGCAGGTAGGCCACCTGGACGAGGTCGCCGACGCCCGTGTGCCCGGACGCCACGCGGACCGTGCCGACCACGAGGACCAGCAGGGTGCCCAGGGAGGGCAGCGCCTCGATGAGCGGGTCGAACGCGCCCCGGGTCCGGCCCGCCGCCACGTTGGCGTCGCGCAGTCGTTCGGCGTCGACGCGGAACCGGCTGACCTCCTCGTCGGCCAGGCCAAGGGTCTTGACGACGAGGGCGCCCTCGAAGCTCTCGTGGGCGGTCGAGGACACCTCCCCGCGCAATTGCTGGACGGCCACGACGAGGGGCGACATGCGCCGCTGGTAGACGACGTTCGCGATCACCAGCGCGGGCACGACGAGGAGGCCCACGGCCGCCAGGACCGGGTCGGCCGCGGCCATGGCGATCCCGGCGAAGACGATGAGGATCGCGGTGCCGAGGGCGAAGGGCAGGACCATCGTCGCCTGCCACATCGCCTCCACGTCCGAACCCGCCGTGGCCAGCAGCCGGCCGGCGGGGTGCGCGTGGTGCCAGGCCAGCGGCAGGTCGAGGTAGCGGCGCGCGAGGGCGCGGCGGTACCGCGCCTGCAGGGCGAACGTGAACGCACCGCCGAAGATCCGGCGCAGCAGGACGCCGCCGACGAGGACCACGGTCACGGCGGTGAGCGTCGCGCCGGCGAGCCAGACGTCGCGGGGACCGACCGTCCCCGAACCGTCGAGGGCCGGGACCACGACGTCGGTCGTCACCCGCCCCACGAGGAACCCGGACACGGCGTTCCCGACGCCGTAGACGACCGAACCGACGAGGGCGGTGCGGAAGGGGCGGGGTTCTTCCCGGATGCCTCGGGCCAGGGTTCGCACGCCGTCGAGGAACGTTCCTGTCACCGACCGAGCCTTTCACAGGGAAAGCCCTTTCGCGCGGGTCGACCGTCCTGCCCCGGGGTCCGCAGGACGGCCGGGGGTGGGACGGGCCACGATGGTCCCGTGCTGCTGGAGGTCGACCGCGACAGCGTCGCCATGGGCGACGACGTCGTCCCGCACCGCCGGAGCGTGCAGGTCGCCGACGACCTGAGCGTCGCCGAACTCCTGCGGGTCGTCACGCCGGACATCGCGGTCCCCGACACGTGGACGTGGGTGTGCCACTGGAACGGCGTGCCCTTCGCCGTCCACTCCTCCGGGCGGGGAGGGCGGGTCTGGGACGGGCGGTACCGGACCGTGGCCGACCTGCCGCGACGGGAGGTGACCCCGGAACTGTTCTTCGCGTACTGGACGCAGGTGGACTCCGACTGGCTGCTGGAGCAGCTGCGCGGGGGCGAGCCGCTGGACCGGCGCGCGCTGGAACGGCGGTGGGCACCGGTCGCGGCCGAACGCCGCGAGCGGGAACTGCGGGACCGGGAGCGGACGGTCGCCACGCGGCTGCTCGACGGCGCGACGGTCGAGGCCCTCGGGCGGTTCGGCGCCGTCGTGGACCTGCACACCGACACCTTCTGCCGGTTCCACGTCGGACAGGGACGCTGGGTCGTCCGGCGCATCGACAGCATGACCCTGGTCGACGACCCGCTCGGCCGACGGGGGAGCCTGCGGCCCGTGGCGGTGGCACGACTCTGGCTCGTCGCCGCGCTCGCCCGCGACGCCGAGGGGTACGAGGCGTTCACCACGCCGGTGGTCGACTCCGCCGTCCGGGCCTCCCCGGGCCTGTGGACGATCACCCGGACCGTCGGGGACCGGCAGGAGCTGGCGCAGCAGCACCGGCCCGAGGACGTCGCCTGGTTCCGCGCCGTCCTGGGCCGGACGGTCCCGGAGGTGGTCGCGGCGTACCGGCCCGATCCCGCTCCGCCGTCCCCGCGACGCCGGTGGTGGCGCCATCGGCGCTGACCGAACCGCCGGCGCTGGAGGAAGTGGGCGCCACAACCTCTTGACCATCGATCGTGCACGATCTACGGTCGATGACAACAGCACGACGCACGCTCACCGCAGAGCCGGCGCCGAGGAGGTGACAGCGATGCCGCACCGCCCGCCCCACCGTTCGATAGAACCCGTCCCGACCCGGAGGGCTGTCTACGATGACGCTCGTGGATCAGACGAGGACCCGTCGCGCGCCGGCCCCGAGCCGGCAGATGCTCGCGGACCACGTCTACGACGCCGTCCTCGACCTGCTCATCGACGGCGAGCTGAGAGCCGGTACCGCCCTGGGCATCGACGCGCTGGCCCGGGAGTTCGGCGTCTCCCAGACGCCCGTCCGCGAGGCCCTCGCCCGGCTGGAGTCCACGGGCCTGGTCCGCCGCACCGCCCTCAAGGGCTACCGGGTCGCCCCCGTCGCGACCCCCGAGGAACTCGTCCGGCTCATGCAGGCCCGGCTCGTCCTCGAACCCTCCCTGGCCGAGCTGGCCGCCGACCGGCTCACTCCGCAGCTCGTGGCCGACCTCGAACGGGCCGTCCACGACCTCGCGACCGCCCCCCTGGGGCCCTCGTTCCACGAGTTCCGGCAGTACTGGGAAGCCGACGAGCGCTTCCACCGCATCATCGCCGAGGCCACCGGCAACGAGTTCCTGCTGTCCGCGTACCGCGCCCTCGGCGGGCAGATCCAGCGCTTCCGCCTCTTCGGCGGCGGAGGCGTCACCGACTCCGACCACTGCGTCGCCGAGCACACGCGGGTCCTCGACGGACTGCGCACCGGCGACCCGGCCACCGCCCGCGCGGCCATGGCCGCGCACATCACCGAAGCCCGTGACCGCGCGCTCGGGGCGTACGACGCCCCCGACCCCGCCAACGCCTGACACACCTCAGACCCTTCGCCCGACCCTTCACCGAGAACCACCCGCCGCAGCCGCACCGACGCGGCTCCCGCCTGCCCTGGAGGGCACCCCCATGAGCACCAGCACTGCTCACAACCCCGGCCTGTCCACCGACACCAACCACTTCCCGCGCTCCGCCCCCAGCGACCCCGCGGCCCCGCACGTCGAGCGGGCCACCGTCGTCGTCGACGCCGCCAGCGACCGGGGCGCCCTGACCCGGATCTGGGAGAGCATCGGGTACGACGAGATCAACTGGACGTACACCCCGACGGGGCGCAAGCTCCTGAACACCTTCGGGGAGTTCTCGCCGCGGCCCTTCCTGATCCGCCCGCACTACGTGTTCTGCTCGGGCACGGGGTTCGGGATCCCGCACTGGGGCAACGGGAACGTCTACCACGAGGACGCCGACGGGAACCCGTTCTACGACTTCACGATCGCCGACCAGACCTACGACGCGATCGTCGAGGCGGGCCACCACGTCCTCATGGAGATCGCGTTCACGCCCCGCGACCTGCTGCCCCCCGAGGCCGACGACCTCAAGGTCGTGTCCAGCCCCACGGTCTACAGCAACTACGAGGCTGGGGCCTGGGCCTACCCGCCGAAGGACTACGAGAAGTGGCGCGGGCTCGTCGCCGCGCACGTGCAGCACTGCGTCGAGCGCTACGGTCTCGCCGAGGTCCGGGAGTGGCTCTTCGAGCTGTGGAACGAGCCGGACATCTTCTACTGGAAGGGCACCCCGGAGCAGTTCTGCGACCTCTACCGGGTCACCGCCGAGGCCGTGCGCAGCGTCCTGCCCGACGCCCGGGTCGGCGGGCCGGCCGTGACGGGCGGCGGGGTCGAGTTCCTGCGCACGTTCCTGCAGCACACCGCCGACCACGACGTCGCGCTTGACTTCGTCTCGTTCCACACCAAGGGGTCCGCGTTCACGCCGTGGCGCACCTACGGCCCGACCGGGGCACCGGCGCCGGAGAAGCAGAACCCGTCGGCGCACAAGATGCTGTTCGAGATCCGCCGCATGCAGCGCGTCATCGCCGAGTTCCCGCAGTACCACTCGTTGCCCGCCATCGTCGACGAGTGCGACGCCGGGGTCCCCGCGCACTACAGCGTCTACGACAACGCCAACTTCGCCTTCCAGAACACCGAGTACTACCCGGTGTTCCAGGTCAAGCTGTTCAAGAAGATCCTGGACCTCAACGAGACCGAACCGGTGACGGTCGAGCAGGCCACCTCGTGGAGCTTCTACTTCGAGGGCGAGCGGTTCTTCGAGGGCACCCGCGCGTTCCTCACCGCCGGCGGCATCGAGAAACCCCTGCTCAACGCCTACCGCATGCTGTCCCGGCTCGGCGGCCGGCGCCTGAGTGCGACGTCGGACGCCATGAGCCCGGCCGAGGACCTCGACGCGGGGGACGGACGGTCCATGCGCGAGGAGGTCGACGTCCTCGCCTCCGCCGACCCCGCCGGGCGCGTCAGCCTGCTCGTCTGGCGGCACACCGACGACCAGTACCAGCAGGACGAGGCGGCCGCCCCCGTCACGGTGCGCGTGGAGAACCTGCCCGACGGGACGTACGCCGTGCACCACCACCGCATCGACGCCGCCCACAGCAACGCCCACACCGTGTGGACGGCGCTGGGGTCCCCGCAGAACCCCACCGAGGACCAGATCGCCGCGATCAAGGACCGGCAGGGTCTGGAGGAGTTCGCCCCCGTGCAGGACGTCACCGTCTCCGGGGGGACGTTCACGTCGACCGTCGAGCTGCCGCTGCCGTCGGTCTCGCTGCTCGTGCTGGAGCCGAGGTGAGCGCCCCGGAGCTCGACGCCGTCCGGCTCGCCGACGGGGTCGCGATCCCGCAGCTCGGGGTCGGGGTCTTCCAGGTCCCCGCCGACGACGCCCAGCGCGTCGTCGAGGACGCCCTGGAGCTCGGGTACCGGCACGTCGACACCGCCGCCGCGTACGTCAACGAGGCCGGCGTCGGCGCGGCGCTGCAGGCGTCCGGGCTGCGGCGCGAGGAGGTCTTCGTGACCTCCAAGCTCCGCAACGGCGACCAGGGGTACGACGAGGCGCTGCGCGCCTACGACGACACCTGCGACCGGCTCGGCGTCGACCGGCTCGACCTGTACCTCGTCCACTGGCCCAACCCCTCGGCGGGCCGGTACGCCGACAGCTGGCGCGCGCTGCGCCGACTGCACGCCGAGGGACGGGTGCGGGCGGTGGGGGTCTCGAACTTCCTGCCCGAGCACCTCGACGCCCTCGACGGCGTCCCGGCCGTCAACCAGATCGAGCTGCACCCCACGTTCCAGCAGCGCGACCTCGTCGCCGTCTGCCGGGAGCGGGGGATCGTCGTCGAGGCCTACTCCCCGCTCGGGCAGGGGGCCGACCTCGACGACCCGGTGGTGACGTCCACCGCCCACGCGCACGACGTGACCCCGGCGCAGGTGGTCCTCGCCTGGCACCTGCAGAACGGCCACGTCGTCATCCCGAAGTCCAGCCGCCGCGAACGCCTGGCGGAGAACCTCGCGGCGTCCGCGCTGAGGCTCGGCGCGGACGAGTTGCAGGCCATCACGGACCTCGACCGCGGCCACCGCACCGGCAGCGACCCGGCCACCTTCTCGCTCAGCCAGATCCGGTAGGGAGGTCACCCCCGATGGCGAGAACGATCACCCCCGCGCCCACGCCGGCCCCCACGACCCTCACCGCGCCGCCGACGGCGAAGCGCGGCATCGACACCAGGCGCCAGACGATCTGGATCTGGGCGTTCCTCACCCCCACGCTCGTGCTGTACGGCCTCTACACGCTGTACCCGATCGTGGCGAGCTACTGGTACTCCCTCGTGGAGTGGAACGGGTTCTCCTCCGGCCAGCGGTTCGTGGGGATCGCGAACTACCGAGCCGTCCTGGCCGACCCGGCGTTCTGGTCCTCGGTGAAGATCACCCTGGTGTTCATGCTGCTCGTCGCCCCGGCGCGCATCCTGCTCAGCCTGCTGCTGGCCATGGTGCTGAACTCGCCGCGGCTGCCGCTGCGCAACCTGTTCCGCACGGTCTACTTCCTGCCCGTCGTGACCACGACGGCCATCGTCGGGGTCGTCATGCAGTTCGTCTTCGACCCCGCCAGCGGGCCGTTCACGGCGTTCCTGAAGATGCTGGGCGCGAAGGGGGGCGTCGACTTCCTCGGCGACTCCGGGACCGCCCTCGTGACGGCCGCCGCGGTGTACGTGTGGAAGTTCTTCGGCATCACGATGGTCTACTGGCTGGCCGCGCTGCAGACGATCCCGAACGAGCTCAACGAGGCGGCCCGCATCGACGGGGCCGGCGCGTTCCAGAGCTTCCGGTACGTCACGCTGCCGCTGCTCGCCCCGTTCCTGCTCATCATCACGGTCCTCACGGTCGAGGACACGTTCCACGCCTTCGACCTCATGCAGACCATGACCGGCGGGGGACCGTTCTTCTCCACCGAGATCATCGAGATCTACATCTACCGGTGGGCGTTCAGCGCCTCCATCCCGCAGCTCGGGTTCGCCTCGGCGGCCGCCGTCCTGTTCGGGGTGTTCGTCATGGTCGTCGGGGCGCTGCAGGCGTGGGCGCTCGTCGTCGCCCGCCGCAGCCGGAAGGAGCTGTCGTGAACGCGACCCTCGGAGCCCGGCTCCTGCGACGCGCGCCGTGGTGGGGCGTGGTCCTGCTGCTGGCCGTCCTGGCGGTCGTCTGGGTCTACCCCTTCGTGTGGATGGTCTCGGCGTCGCTCAAGAGCTCCCTGGAGGTCTTCACGGCCGGGCTGAAGATCGTCCCCGACGACTTCGCGTGGGAGAACTACTCCCGGGCGTGGACCGACGCGAACTTCGGTCGCTACATGGTGAACACGGTGATCCTGACGGTCTCGACCGTCGCCATCGTCGTCGTGCGGTGCGCCCTCGCGGGGTACGTCCTCGGCCGCTACGGGTTCCGGGGCAAGAAGGTGATCCTCGCGGTGCTCGTCGCCACGCTGTTCGTCCCGACCGGGTACACCATCATCCCGATCGTCAAGCTCTCCATGGAGCTGAACCTGCTGAACTCCCTCACGGGGATGATCCTCGCGCTGTCGGGTGCGGCCAACGTGTCGGCGATCCTCATCTACGCCGGGTACTTCCGCCAGCTCCCGAAGGAGCTTGAGGAGGCCGCCACCGTCGACGGGGCCGGGTTCGGGCGCGTGTTCTTCCGGATCATGCTGCCGCTGTCGATGCCCGTCACGGCGACCGTCGCGCTGCTGACCTTCCTCGCGACCTGGAACGCGTTCTTCCTGCCCCTGGTGTTCTCGTTCAGCGACCCGGACCTGCGGACGCTGTCGGTCGGGATGCAGGCCTTCGTCGGGGAGAACGCCACCGACTGGTCCGGGATGGCCGCCGCCGGCGTCATCTCGATCCTGCCCATCGTCGCGCTGTTCCTCTTCCTCCAGCGGTACTTCGTCGAAGGCATCGCCGGAGCCGTCAAGTCCTAGACCTGCACGAACCCCCACGATTCTCGACGAGGAGAACGTCATGACCCAGATCTCGCGCCGCTCCCTGCTCGCCGGTGGCGGTGGACTGTCCGCCCTGGCCCTGCTCGCCGCCTGCGGAGGCAGCAGCGGCAGCGGCGCCGGCCCCGGTTCCACCGCCAGCCTGCGCTGGTGGGACCACTTCAGCGCTCTGCAGAAGTTCCACAAGGAGTGGGCGGCCACCGAGGCCAAGGCGCTCGGCGTCCAGATCCAGTACACGTACAACGACGTCAGCAAGTCCACCGAGGCGCTGCAGCTGGCGAACCAGGGCAAGCAGCTGCCGGACATCTACAGCAACGTCGTCGGGCTGCCGCTGCCGGCGCTCGTCGCCGAGGGCTGGCTGCACGAGATCACGCTGTCGGAGGAGGCCAAGGCGGCGCTGCCCGAGGGCGCCTACGCCGAGGGCATCACGACGATCGACGGCAAGCTCTACGGCCTGCCGCTGTTCTCCTTCCAGCAGTACGCGGCCGCGCAGTGGTTCAACGTCGACCTCGTCTCCAAGGCCGGTCTGGACCCCGACGACCCGCCCACCACGTACGACGAGTACCGCGCGAACCTGCAGAAGCTCAAGGGCGGCGACGCCGCGCCCATGGTCCTCGCCCTCGGCGGCGTCGCCCGCATGCGTGAGCAGATGGACGACCTCGCCCAGGCCGCCGGGTTCCCCGGGTTCCAGGGCACGAAGTACACGACGGGGGAGTTCGCCTACGACGACGACACCTACGTCAACGCCATCGAGTTCTGGAAGGAGCTCAACGACTCCGGGCTGATCCTGGCGGGCAGCGGGAACCTGACCGTCGCCGACGCCCGCACGCGCTGGGCCTCCGGCATCGCCGCGTACTTCCCGGACGGGCCGTGGTGCGCGGGCGGGGCGAAGAACGTCGTGCCCACCTTCGTCGACACCATGGGCGTCGGCCCGATCCTGACCCCCGACGGCGGCACGGTGACGACCTACCGGGGGACGTCCGCCGCGCAGTTCTTCATCGCCGGGAACACCAAGAACCCCGAGCAGGCCAACGCCGTCATCGAGTCCATGACGACGAAGGAGTACCAGAAGGGACTGGCCGGCGGGATGGACCAGCCCCCCTTCGACCTGTCCGTCGTCGAGTCCGCGGACGTCATCGAGCCGTACAAGCAGCTCACGCGCTGGTTCGCCGACACCGTCAAGCGGGCGCCCGAACCCATCGTGCGCAACCCCGAGATCGCCAAGGTCCAGGCCGCGCAGAAACCCGTCAGCCCGCACCTGGGCGACATCGTGCAGGGCTACCTCGGCGGTGACGTGAAGGACCTCAAGGCGGCGCTGCGCGACCTCAACGACCGGTCCAACGCCGACCGCGACCAGGCCATCGCCTCGGCCACCGCCGCGGGGGCGACGGTGTCGGTCGCCGACTACGCGTTCTCCGACTGGGTGCCCGGGCAGGACTGGGTGCGACCCGGGGCCTGATCCCCGGTGCACGAGGCCTGTGGACAACTCCCGGGGAATCCGGGCGCTCCCTCGTACGGTGGAGACCCGCCGAACGAGGGAGGACTCCCGTGGAACCGTCGACCGAGGCCGACCGCTCGAGCGTGCGCGGCACGGAACTGGCGTTCGCGCGCTGGCTCAGCGAGGACCTCGGAGGGGTCGACGCGGCCGACCTCAGCGCCCACCTGCGCTGCCTGCGCGACTCGCGGCGCGACCTGCTGGCCCGGCGCGGGGAAACCCGGCCCGACCGGGTCGTCACGGAACTGGACGCCGCCGACGTCGAGCTCCTCGTCGCGCAGGCGGTCCGGCAGGCCGAGCTGGACGGGTTCGACCGCGCCGGCGAGGTCCGGGCCACCTGCGCGCTGTGGGCTCGGTACGTGAACTTCCTCCTCGCCGCGGGGTGGTGGACGGGGGACCGGGCGCAGCTGCCGGACCTGGCCACGGCGCTGTGCCGCCCCGCTCGCGGGGGCCTGCTCGGGCGGGGTGCCCACACCGTCCGGACCGGCCTGCCCGTCGAGCTCGCGCCGCTGCGGCGGACCGGGCTCGTGCGCGACGCCGAGGACGTCCTGCGCGGCCGGGCCGCCGGCACCGCCCGGATGCGCGAGGTCCTCGTGCAGCTGGGCTTCCTGCGCCCCGGCGGGGGACGGGGGCCGCGCTGGGCCTCGTGGGACTCCCCGCACGACGTCGACGCCGCCTTCGCCCGGCGCCGGCTCGTGATCGCCGAGGTGGCCCACGTCGTGCGCCGCGACCCCGGCACCGGGTACGCGCTGGCCCTGGCCACCTCCGACGTCCCGGCCGAGGTGACGCGCGGCGGGCGCCTGCTCGCCGAGCTCGTCGGCGCCGGGCGGCTGGCCCCGCTCGTGGCCGGCGGCGTCCTGCCCGCCGCGCCGGGCCGGCGGATCGCGCGAGGGCTGCAGCCGGCCGTGCACGTGGGGCTGACGCGGCTCGCCGACGACGGGGTCCTGGACCTCGACGGCCCCGAGCTGGCGCGGGCGGGCTGACGCAGGACGTTCACCGGACGCGGTGGAGACGATCACGGCCCGGGTGACAGGCTGGGCCGGTGGCAGCTGACGAACGTCCCCTGGTGCACGAGTCCTACGCGCTCGGCGAGCGCGCGATGCAGGAGCTGCGCGGCCCCTTCGCCGCGTGGCTGGACGAGAACGTCGAGGTCGACGAGGAGGTGGGCCCCGAGGCCGTCGTCGAGGCCGTCACCGTCGGCGCGGGCGGCCTGCTCACCGTCCGGCCCGGAGCGCAGCTCACCCGGCTCACCCCCGAGGACGTCGAGGCGCTCGTCGGGCAGGTCATCCCCGCGATGGTCGAGGACACGGCCACCCCCGAACCGGACGAGATGGTCGACGACCTCGCCGCGATCTGGTGGCAGCTGCTGACCTTCCTCGGCGAGACCGGCCGCTGGCAGGGGTCGGCGAGCGACCTGGAGACGAACCTCGTCCTGCTCGCGGGCGAGCCGCCCGAGCTCGCCGAGGTCCTGGCCGCCGCGGCCGAGGACGTCGACGAGGGGGAGGAGGACGCCGCCGTCCTCGCGTCCTTCCCCGTGCGGGCCGCGCAGGCCGTCCTCGCCCACGTCGGCGAGGGGATCGAGGTCCCCGACGACGCCGAGCTCGCCGGCGACGACGTCACCGCGATCCTCGCCTCCTTCGAGCACCGCATCCCCAGCACCGTGGACGCCGACGGCGAACCGACCGACCTCGAGGACGTGCCGTGGCTGCGGCAGGTCGTGCTCCTCATGCTCGACCTCGACCTGCTCGACGGCGAGGACGAGACGCTGCTGGCCCCCGGCCCGGAGGCCGAGGGCTGGCTGCAGCCGACCCCGGAACCCCGTGAGCTGCGCCGCCACCTCGTCGGCCGGTTCATCCTCGACGACCCCACGACGCTGGAGGAGGGGTTCTCGATCTCCGACGCCGTGCTGCCGACGATCTTGGCCTCGGCGATCACCGGGAACCCCTTCGACGACGCCGCCCTGAACGGGCTCGTCGACAACGCCGCCGTGCTCGGGCCCGCCGCCGGGGTGGCCGTCGAGGAACTGCGCGAACGGCTGTCCGACCTCGGCGCCCTGGGGCTGCTCAGCGAGTCCGCGCCGTGGACCGTCGCCCGCGGGTTCTGGCCCGCCCTCGCCGCGGCCGTCGACGCCGAGGAGGAGGACGACGTGCTCGGTGACCTCTTCGGCGACGGGGAACCGCACTGGCTGGAGAACGTCATGGGCCAGCTCGGCGTCGGGGACGCCCAGATGCAGCAGATCCGGAACATCCTCGGCGGGCGCTGAGGCGGGACCTCACCCGTCGGGTGCGGCGCGAGGTGTGCCTCGCGCGGGAACCCGGCCCGTGGGAGGGCACGAGGTGTGCCTCGCGCGGGAGGTGGGGGTCCCGGGTGAGCCGGGGCGGGGCGGGGCGGGGCGGAGGGGCGTCAGGCGAAGGAGCCCGAGGGGCCGACCGCCCGGCCCAGCTTCGGGGCGTACTCCTCGACGAAGACCCGCGCGGTCAGCTCGCGGCGGCTGCGGACGCCGACCTTGTCGAACACCACCTTCAGGTGGTCCTGGACGGTGTAGGCGGACAGGTGCAGGGTCGTGGCGATCTCGGCCGTCGACACCCCGCGCAGCACCAGCCGCACCACGTCCTGCTCGCGCGCGGTCAGCCCGAACGCCTCCACGAGCAGGGGCAGCACGTCGGACCGGCCCGCGTCCTCGATCGTCACCGCGAACGTGGGGACGGCGGACGGGCCGAACGAGGTCATGGGGGAGGCGCTCACCACGACCCACCGGCCGTCGGTCGTGCGCATGCGGACGCGGGGCGCCCAGTCCTGCCGCCCCTGCGCGAACCGCCGCGCGGCCTTGACGACCGACTGCACCGGCATCGGCAGGGCACCGCGACCGAGCTCCGGGCCGCCGAGCTCGGCGACGCGCCGGGCCGCGGCCGGGTTCGCGGACAGCACGTCCCCGCGGTCGTCGACGACGATCACCCCCGGGCCGGCCTCCTCCACCGGGGCCGCCCCCGCCAGCGACGTCACGAGGCCGGCCCGCACCCCGCGCGCCAGCGGGGTCGACACCGTGCTGACGAACTCCATCTCGGCGGCGTTGAAGGTCGCGGCGCGGTCGCCGGTGTCGCGGAACAGCGCCAGGAACGCCCACATCGACCCGTCGGCCGTCACGGCCGTCCGCAGTTCGTCCGTGACGCCCCACAGCGGGTGGAGGAAGTTCTCGTACCGGCTGCAGCGCAGCGGGTCACCGGCGGTCTCCCGGTGGGTCGTCGTGACCCCGCCGGGACGGTCCAGCAGGTCGCGGTAGTCGTAGACGTCCTCGACGACGTACTCGTGGAACGCCCACAGCTCGTCCTGCTCGGGCGTGACCGTCGTCATCGTCCCCGACTTCAGGGCGCTGGTCACCAGTCGGGTCGCGGGGTCGGTGGTCGCGAAGCAGGCCGCCGCGAACGGGACGGCCCGGTGCAGGACCTCCAGGGTGGCGGCCACGAACGTGGGCGTGTCCAGCCCCGTCGTGCTCAGGGCGTCGAGCTGCGCGCGCGTGCGTTCCGTCGGCGAGGCCACGACCCGAGTCTGCGCCCGGTGGCCGACCCGGGGGAACCCCAGAGTTCTGGGGTCGCGGTTCACCAGGACGCTGGGATGTTCCGCCCCCCGGGGCTGGCGGCACCGTTCTCGGCATGCCCACCACCGAGACCAGCGGGACCACCCGCATCAACCCGAGCAGCTGGAACCTCGCCCTGGGGTTCGACCAGGCCCAGCTGCGCCCCGCCCCGACCCGGCTGCTGACCTGCGCCGGCCAGGGGTCCGTCGACCGCGACGGCCGCCTCGTCCACGAGGGCGACGTCACCGCCCAGATCGCCCTGGCCGTCGAGAACGTCGAGGACCTGCTGCACCGCGCCGGGATGGACCTCGGCGACGTCCTGCAGCTGACCGTCCACGCCACCGACGTCGACGCCGTCCTGGCCGGGTACGGCCTCATCGCCGAGCGGTTCGCCCCGGCCACCCCGCCCGCCACGCTCGTCGGCGTCGCCCGCCTCGCCGTGCCCGGGATGCTCGTCGAGATCACCGCCACGGCGGGCCGCTGATGTCCCGCCCCACGCGCGGCCAGGTGCTGCGCTCCCTCGCCGCCCTCCCCCTCCTCACCTCCCTCAGGAGCACCCCCGTGACCACCACCAGCACCCTCAGCGCCAGCGCAGACCGGCACGCCGAGACCCTGCGCGGAGTCCGCGGCCCGGTGTTCCGCCCCGGCGACGCCGGGTTCGCCGAGGAGGTCGCCGGGTTCAACGCGGCCTTCCAGCCGCGCCCGTCGCTCGTCGTGGGCGCCACGACCGCCGACGACGTGGCCGCCGCCGTCCGGTACGCCCGGGCCACCGGTGCGAAGGCGCGGGTCCAGGCCACCGGCCACGGCCTGTCCTCCGACCTCGCCGGCACCGTCCTCGTGACGACGAAGCGGCTCACCGGCCTGCGGATCGACCCGCGGCACCGCACGGCCACCGTCGGGGCGGGCGTGCGCTGGAAGGCCGTGGTCGACGCCGCCGCCGAGCACGGCCTCGCCCCGCTGTGCGGGTCGTCGTCGCAGGTCGGGGCCGTCGGGTACACCCTCGGCGGCGGCCACGGTTCCCTCGGCCGCCGGTACGGGTACGCCGCCGACCACGTCCGCTCCCTCGACGTCGTCACCGCCGACGGCCACCGCCGCCACGTCGACGTCCTGCACCACCACGACCTGTTCTGGGCGTTGCGCGGCGGCCGCGACGGGCTCGCCGTCGTCACCTCGATGACCGTCGACCTCGTGCCCGTCACCCGCCTGCACGGCGGCGGGATCTTCCACCCCGGCACCAGCGCGAAGGAGGTCCTGCACGCCTGGCGCACCTGGGCGCCGACCCTGCCCGAGCACGTCAGCACGTCGGTGGCACTGCTGCGGCTGCCGCCGGACCCGGCCCTGCCCGAACCCCTGCGCGGGCAGTTCGTCGTCCACGTCCGGTTCACCTCGACGGGGACCGCGGCCGAGGCCGACCGGCTCCTGCAGCCGGTGCGGGCCGCCGCGCCCGTCCTGATCGACACGATCGGGGAGATGCCGTTCACCGCCATCGACAGCGTGCACGCCGACCCCACCCGGCCCATGCCGGTGGCGCAGAGCGGGACGGGGCTGCGGGAACTGTGCGCGGGCACCCTCGACGCGGTCCTGGCCCGCGCCGACGCGGCGAGCGGCAGCACCCTGGCCATGGTCGAGCTGCGCCTGCTCGGCGGCGCCCTCGCCCGGCAGCCGAGGGTCCCGAACGCCGTCACCGGCCGGGGCGCGCAGTTCTCGCTCCTGGGCCTCGGCGTGCTCGCCGGGCCCGGCGCGGAACGGGTCCCGCAGCAGCTGCACGCGCTGACCACCACCGTGCAGCCCTGGGCCACCGCGGGCCCGCTGAACCTCGCCGGCGGCGGCGACCACAGCGCCTTGTGGTCGGCGGCGGACCGGGCCCGGCTCGCCACGGTCCGCCACCGCCACGACCCCCGGGGGACCCTGGCCCCCTGACGGCCGTGGACCCCGGCTCAGTACAGGTCGGTGCGCCGGTCCTCGAAGAGGTGGGCGCGTTCGGTCAGACGCTTGTCACGGGTCGGGGCCAGGTCGACGTCGGTCACGAGGAGTCCCTCGTCCTGCACGGCCACCGGCCAGCCGTCGGCGCCGACGACCGTCGTGCCCGCCGTCCAGCGCTGACCGCGTTCGGTCCCCGTGCGGTCGCAGCACACCACGACGACCCGGTTCACGCGGGCCGCGGCCATGGCGATGACGACCTCCGGGGGGCGCTCGCCGTCCGGCCGCGGCCCCAGGGGCCAGTTCGTCGGCACGGCCAGGACCTCCGCACCGGCGAGGGCGAGGTGCCGGGTGAGCTCGGGGAACTCCAGGTCGTAGCAGATCAGGGGAGCGAGCCGGCCGAACCGGACGTCCAGCACCGGCGGCAGCTCGTCGCCCGCGGCGAAGAACCGCTTCTCCTCGTCCCACAGGTGCAGCTTGCGGTACACCGCGAGGACCCCCGTGCGGTCCACGACGGCGGCGCTGTTGAACAGCGTCCCGCCGCAGCCCCGCTCGCAGAAACCCCCGACGACGACGGCGTCCCCCGCGGCCCGGGCCCACCGGGTGAAGACGTCGTGGTCCGGGCCGATCGCGACCCCCGCCGCCTCCTCGACGGAGGCGAACACGTACCCGGAGGTGACGAGTTCGGGCAGCACCACCAGGTCGGCCCCGGCCGCGACGGCCGCCCGCACCGCGTCGACCGACCGGTCGCAGTTCCCGGCGAGGTCGCCGATCCGGGGGGCCGACGTGTGGCAGGCGACGCGGGTCGTGGGGTTCGCCGGGGAGCTCACCGCCAGCGGGCCGTGCGCAGGGTGGCGGTGGCGCTGTGCGCGGCCATCCCCTCGGAGTCGGAGATGACCTGGACCGCCGTGGCGAGGTCGGGCGTCGCCTCGCGCGCGATCCGCTGGTACGTCAGGGGTTTGAGGTAGCGCGAGACCGACAGCCCGGCGCTGTGCTTCGCGCCGCCCGCGGTCGGCAGGGTGTGGTTCGTCCCCGCCATCCCCTTGTCCGAGTACGCCACCGTGGACCACGGGCCGATGAACAGCGACCCGTAGTTCTTCAGCCGGTCGTGGTACCAGTCGTCGTCGGCGGTGAGGACCTCGAGGTGCTCGGGGGCGAGGTCGTCCATCAGCGTCGCGGCCGTCTCGCAGTCGGCGGCCCAGGTGACGCTGCCGTGGTCGCGCCAGGCGGCGCCCGCGATGTCGCGCGTCGCGAGCGTCTCCAGCTGGCGGTCGACCTCGGCGACGACCGCCTCGGCGAGTTCGCGCGACGTCGTCACGAGAGCGGCGGGGGAGTTGGGGCCGTGCTCGGCCTGACCGAGCAGGTCGGCCGCCACGAGCACCGGGTCGGCCGTCTCGTCGGCGATCACCGCGACCTCCGAGGGACCGGCGAGCAGGTCGATCGCGACGGTCCCGAACAACTGCCGCTTGGCCTCGGCGACGAACGCGTTGCCCGCCCCGACGAGCATGTCGACCGGGCCGTCGCCGACGAGCCCGAACGCCATGGCCGCCAGCGCCTGCACCCCGCCGAGGACGAACACGCGGTCCACCCCGGACACGGCGGCGGCGTACAGGACCGCGTCGTTCGCGCCGCCGTGCGGCTGCGGGGGCGTGCACGCCACCACCGAGGGGACCCCGGCGACCTTGGCGACGCCGACCGTCATGAAGGCGCTCGCGGTCAGCGGGAACCGGCCCGCCGGCAGGTAGGCCCCGACCCGGCCGACGGGCACGTACTTCTGGCCGACGACGAGCCCGGGGGTCAGTTCGGTGGAGAAGTCGACGAGGTGCTCGCGCTGGGCGGCGGCGAAGGCGCGGGTGCGTTCCCCTCCGAGTTCGATGGCCGCACGCAGGTCCGCGGGCAGGCGGTCCCCGCTGCGGGCGACGGTCTCGGCGTCGAGTTCGACGGGCCGGCCGTCGTGCCCGTCGAGTTCGGCGGCGTAGCGCAGGACGGCGTCGAGGCCACCCTTCTCGATGTCGGTGAGCATCCCGGAGACCCGCGCGGCGACGGCGGGGTCGCGCTGGGCGGGCGGGGTGCTGACGGCCGGCGTCTTCACCGGTGCGAACCGGCCCGCGAGGGTGGTCAGGAGGGCGGGGGTGAACTGCATGACCCCAGGCTAGGAAACCCCCGAGACCCAGGACAAGGACCAGGTTTCCTCTGGTTCCGGCAGGACTACCCTGTGGCTCGTGACGCTGAACCAGTTGCGGGCGTTCCTGGCCGCGGCGCGCACCGGGTCGTTCGCCGCCGCGGCGACGGACCTGGGCATCGCCTCGGCGTCGGCGTCCGAACTCGTGCGCCGGCTCGAGGAGGAGCACGGCATCGCGCTGTTCACCCGGGGCCCGCGCCGGCTCGTACCGACGAGCGCGGGTGAGCAGCTCCTGCCCTTCGCCGAGCAGTCGGTGACGGCGGCCGACGCGGGCGCGGACGCCGTGCGGTCGCTGCGCAGCCTGGGCAGCGGGGTCGCGACGTTCGGGGTGCTGCGCAACGCGGACTACTACCTGCTGTCCGGTCTCGTGGAGGACTTCCACGCCCGGCACCCGGGGGTCCGCGTGCGGCTGGTGGGGCTGAACTCCGTGGAGGTCGCCGCGGCCGTGGCGGCGGGGGAGCTGGAGGCGGGGCTCGTCGTGCTGCCCGTGGACGACGCGGGGCTGGCGGTGACGCCCGTCCTGCGCGACGAGGTGCTCTACGTCAGCGCCCGCCCGGAACGCCTGGCGCGGCCCGTGACGATCGCCGACCTCGCCGCGGCGCCGCTCGTCCTCTACGACGCGCACTACGGCTGGCGCGACCCGACGCGGCGGCAGGTGGCCGAGCGCGCGCGGCTGGCCGGGGTGCGGCTGGAACCCCTCATCGAGGTCGAGCACGTCGAGGCGGCGCTCGGGCTCGTCGCGCGGGGCGTCGGCGACACCTTCGTCAGCCGGGCCGTCGCGCGCAGCGCCGGGTTCCCCGCGCACCTGGGGACGGTGGGTTTCGCCGAACCCCTGCACGACGTCGTCGCGCTGGTGCAGCGGGAGGGGACCGTGGTGTCCCCGGCGACGCGCGAGCTCGCGCGGCTGGCCCGCCAGCGCCTGCTGGCCCCCGCTCCCGACCGCGCACCGCACACTCCGGACCCTGAGAACTGACGCGGGAGGGCCCGACGTGTGCGATGCGCGGGAAGGGCGACGCGGGAAGGGCGACGCGGGAAGGGCGACGCGGGAAGGGCGACGCGGGAAGGGGCGACGCGGGAAGGGGCGAGGAGCGAGGGGGTCAGTCGTCCTCGGTGGCGGTGACCATGACGCCGACGGGGGCGAGGTAGCCGTTCGGGTCGATCATCCGGTCGGTGTCGCGGGCGGCGTCGACGACCTCGGGGGCCCAGTCCAGGTACACGCGGTCGTCGCCGGAGTTCACGACGAGCAGCTCGCCGGCGCCGGAGGGACCCGCCTCGACGCAGCGGAACGCGCGCCAGGCCCCCGGCGGGACGGAGAACGAGTCGCGCGGGCCGAGTTCCACCGTGGTCGCCGGGTCGCCGTTCAGGGTGATCGCCCACCGGCCGGACGTCACGAGCAGCGCCTGGGTGCGGTCGTGCCGGTGCCGCAGCAGCCCCTCCTCGGCGGCCGCGCGGACCCAGGCCATGTTGAAGGAGTGCGGTTCGGTGACGTTGGGGACCTGCCGGCGGTCCTCGGTCATGCCGTAGCCGATGACCAGGGCGAGTTCGGCCGCCCCGCCGGGCAGCGTCGCGCACAGCAGCGCGTTGCGGCTGTAGACCCGGTCACCGGACTGGACGACGCGGCGGCGCATCTCCTCGACGGAGTACGTCGTGAGCTCGTCGATGTACTTCGCCTTCATCGGCTTGATGAGCGCGACGTCCTCGGGCAGCTCGTCACCCGCGACGGTGTCGACGAGCCGGTTGTCCGCGGTCAGGTGCAGGCCGTAGGACTCGGCCTCCTTCAGCACCGAGGGGCCCCAGATGATGCCGCCGGTGACGTCGCGGCCCAGCACGGTCCACAGGATGCCGTCGTCGGGGCCCTCGTTGGTGAAACCGCGGAAGATCCACGTCGGGACGGTGATGATGTCGCCGTCGGTGCTGACGTACTCGCCCTGCTTCCCGTCGACGCCCCAGCGGAGCCTGAACTCGCCACCGAGGTTCACGAACACCTCGGCCGTGAAGTGCAGGTGCAGGTTGTTGGAGATGCCGTTCGGCATCCCCGCCGCCCCGGTGTTGAAGCCGTGCGGCTCGGTGAGGTTGATGAACTGGTTCGCGTTCTGCGACACCCCGCCGCCGATGAAGGCGTAGTTCTCCTTGCGGTCCGACCCGGGGGTGCGGCAGTCGATGAACGCGGCGTTGCAGGCCACCCAGTCGCTGCGGCGGACGGTGCGGCGTTCGATCTCCGCCGCGTCCACGGTGAGTTCGGTGTGCGCGTGGTCGGTGGTCATGGTCGTCTCCTCGGCGGGCTGTCAGTAGATGTTGGTCGGGCCCGGTTCGACGTCACCGCGGACGCCGGCGATCTGGGCGCGCAAGGCGATGTCGTCCCAGAGGCGGACCTCCTTAACGAGCGAGCCCTGGTGGAAGGTGAACTGGGAGATGCCGAGGAGGTCGACGGGCTTGCCCGTCCGCGGCCCGTAGCTGGTCACGCCCGTGTAGTCGCCGACGAACTTCCAGGTGACGGCGACGCGCAGCCCGCCGTAGCGCACGGCGTAGTTGGTCTGCACGTCGCGGACCTCGAACCGCCCGGCGGGGAAGGACTCCAGGAACCGCAGCAGGGCGCGGCGGTAGCCCTCGGGGCGGATCACGACGCGGTTGCCCACGGTGAGGAGCACGAGGTCGCGGGCGAAGAAGGTCTCCACCTTCTGCAGGTCGCGCCCGTTCCAGACCGTCTCGATCAGCTCCAGGACCCGTTCGACCTCGGAGCGGTGCTCGTCGGGGCGGGGACCGGAGTCGCCGGCCGCGATGACGTCGACGGGGGCGGGGCGGGTCCACGAGCCCGTGTACCCGCGAAACGCCTGCGCGCGGGCTTCCGCGTCCAGGTCCAGGCCCAGGGTGAGCGCACCGGCGAGGGTGTCGCGCACGACCCACTCCTCGACCATGCGCCCGCGGCGGTACAGGCAGTTGGCGATGGTCCGGCTGTGCTGGCCGGTCAGCAGGTCGCCGGAGAGCACGAGGTGGGAGCTGAGGAACGCGTCGTCCCCGCGAGCCTCCCAGACGACGTCCTCGGCCTGGCCCGTCCGGTCGGGGGTGGCCGCGATCCGCATCAGCGTCCCCTCGATCACCTCGTCCCGGGTCGTCGCCGTGCCGTAGGGGCCGTGCACGATCGAGTCCGGTTCGTAGTTCTCGCGGATGAAGCTGATCGCGCGGTCGACCCAGATGAGGTCGGTCACCTCGCGGATGAAGTCGTCGGGGTCGGCGTACGGCTTGTACGCGACCGGATCGAGAGCCACTGGAGATCATCCCTTCGCTGAGGCGGCCCGGCGGCCTCGACGCGCACCGGCACTCAAGAGGGTATGCGTATGCACAAGACGCTGGCAAGAGGGTGCCGGTGGTTCCCGGCTCAGTGGAGGGGGGCTTCGCCCAACGTCCGGCGCTCGACGAACGTGGTGTCGAACGTGGTGTGGGACAACGGTTTCGCAGGCTCGTCGATCCGCAGGACGGCCAGCCGGGCGGCCTCGCGGGCCATCCCCTCGAGGTCGTAGGCGATGGTCGCCAGCTGCAGGATCGGCCAGGCCGCCGGCGGGAGGTCGTCGAAGCCGACGACCGACACGTCCTCGGGGACCCGGACGCCGAGGCGTGCCGCGGCGTTCAGCGCGCCGTAGGCGACGACGTCGTTGCCGCAGAAGATCAGCGTCGGTGGTTCCGGGAGGGTCAGGAGCTCGGTGACCGCGGCGTCCCCGACCCCGGTCTCGTAGGGGCCGCGACGCACGAACCGGGTCTCCAGGGCCAGGCCGTGGTCGGCCATCGCCGCCCGCAGCGCCAGTTCGCGCGACTGCCCCGTGCTCGTGTTGCTCGGGCCGAGGACCGCGCCGACGCGCACGTGGCCCAGGTCCACGACCCGCCGGGCCGCGTCGGCGAAACCCTGCGCGGGGGAGACGACGGTGGAGTCCGCGTCGACCTGGGTGTTCGTGCGGTTGAGGTAGACGAAGGGCAGCCCGCGGTCGCGCAGGCGCAGCGGGGCGAGGGAGTCGACCGTCGTCGTGGCCAGGACGACGCCGTCGATCCCGTTGGCCAGCAGGCGGTCCACCACGTCGCCGTTGTCGTCGGACTCGGTGTGCAGCACCAGCTGGTAGCCGTGGTGCGCGAGCTCGTGGTGCACCGGCGCGATGATGTGGTGGTAGAACTCGTTGGTCAGGTCGGTCACCAGCAGCCCGATCCGCCGGGTCCGCCCGGAGGACAGGGCGCGACCGGCGTCGCTCGGCACGTAGCCCAGGAGCACGGCGGCCTCGCGCACGCGCTGCTTGGTCTGCTCGGACAGGCGCGGGTCGTCGCGCAGGGCCCGGGAGACGGTCGGCTGCGAGACACCCGCGACGCGCGCGACGTCGCGGCTCGTCACTGCCATGGTGGAACCCTCCGCCCCCGGTCCGATCGGCGCGGAGTCTAGCCGACCCCCCTGTGCAGCGTGTATACCTGGAAGCCTCTCGGACATACGTATGCACGAAAGAGGTCCCGCAATGGTGCTGCACCTGAAGAGCGCGCCCACCAAGTCGTTCGCCGACACCACCCAGCACGACGTCGCCGCCCGGGTCGGCGCGATCGTCGACGACGTCCGCCGCGACGGCGACGCCGCCGTGCGCCGGTACGCCGAGCAGTTCGACGGCTGGACCGGGCCCACCCGCCTCGACGACGACCGCGTCGAGGAGATCGTCGCCACCCTGGACCCGCAGGTCCTCGAGGACATCCGGTTCGTCCAGGACCAGGTCCGCACCTTCGCCCAGGCGCAGCGCGACTCCCTCGTCGACCTCGAGGTCGAGACCCTGCCCGGGGTGCGGCTGGGGCAGAAGCACGTCCCGGTGCAGGCCGCCGGAGCCTACGTCCCGGGCGGGAAGTACCCGCTCACGGCGTCGGCGCACATGACCATCGTCACCGCCAAGGTCGCCGGGGTCCCGCGCGTCGTGGCCTGCACCCCGCCCATCCGCGGGGAGGTCCCCGCGGCGACCATCGCGGCCATGAAGTTCGCCGGGGCCGACGAGATCCACGTGCTCGGCGGGGTGCAGGCCATCGCGGCCATGGCCCTGGGCACCGACACGATCGCCCCGGTCAACCTCATCGCGGGCCCGGGGAACGCCTACGTCGCCGAGGCGAAGCGGCAGCTGTTCGGCGAGGTCGGCATCGACCTGTTCGCCGGGCCCACCGAAATCCTGATCGTCGCCGACGAGAGCGCCGACCCGTTCCTGGTGGCCGTCGACCTGCTCTCGCAGGCCGAGCACGGGCCCGAGTCGCCCGCGGTGCTCATCACGACCTCGCGCGCCCTGGGTGAGCAGGTCCTCGCGCACGTGGAGCGGTTGCTGCCCGGCATGCCGACGGCCGACTACGCCGGCCCGGCGTGGCGCGACTGGGGGCAGGTCCTCGTCGCCGACGACCTCGACGAGGCGTACGCGCTGGCCGACGCGTTCGCGTTCGAGCACGTGCAGGTGTTCACCGCGGACCCGCGCGAGGCGCTGGAGAAGATGCACGACTACGGCGCGCTGTTCCTGGGAGAGGGCACGTGCGTCTCCTACGGCGACAAGGTCATCGGGACCAACCACGTCCTGCCCACGCTCGGCGCCGCCCGGTACACGGGCGGGCTGTGGGTCGGCAAGTACCTGCGCACCGTCACCTACCAGGAGATCACCGACCCGGCATCGTCCGCGCGGCTCGGCGAGGTGTGCGGGCGCGCGGCGCGGGTGGAGCTGTTCGAGGGGCACGCCCGCTCCGGCGACGTGCGGGCCTGGAAGCACGCGGGCCGCCGCGCCGACTGGATCGAGCAGGCCCTGGCGGTCACGCCGTGACCGACCTGGCCGGTCGCACGGCCCTCGTCACCGGGGGCGGCAGCGGGCTGGGCACCGCGATCGCGACGGCCCTGCGCCGCGCCGGGGCGGACGTCGTCGTGGCCGGTCGCGACACGGGGAGACTCGCGGCGGTCGCCGACCGGCTGGGCGCCCGGGCCGCCGTCTGCGACGTCGCCGACCCCGCGTCCGTCGAGCGCCTGCGCGCGGAACTGGCCGACGTCGAGGTCTCGATCGTCGTCAACAACGCGGGGATCCCCGGGCCCGTCGCGCCCCTGACGGAGGTCTCCGTCGAGGAGTGGGACGAGGTGTTCGACGTGAACGTCCGCGGGACGTTCCTGGTGTGCCGGGCGTTCCTGCCCGCGATGGTCGCGCGCGGGGCCGGGGACGTCGTGAACGTGGCCTCGGTCTCGGGCAAGCGCCCGCTGCTGAACCGCACGCCGTACTGCGCGTCCAAGACCGCCGTCATCGGCCTGACGTCGACCCTGGCGTTCGAGGTCGGGCCCGCGGGCGTGAACGTCAACACGCTCTCACCGGGTCCGGTCGAGGGCCCGCGCATGGAGCGGAACTTCCGGCTGGCCGCCGAGCGCACCGGGACGACCGTCGAGCAGGCGCAGGAGGAGTTCGTCTCCCGGGCCGCGCTCGGGCGGATGGTGACCGAGGAGGAGGTGGGGCGGGCGGTGGTGGCGATGCTGGGGATGCCCGGGTTGTGCGGCGCCGACGTGGACCTGTCGGCGGGGATGGTGGCGTGATGGGCGACTCGTTGCGCGAGCGCGCCGGGGCCGGGGAGCGCCTGGTGGGCGTGCTGCTGCGGATGCCCGCCGAGGAACTCGTGGAGATGGCGGCGGTCACGGGGTTCGACTTCGTGCTCGTCGACTGCGAACACGGCGCGGGCGACGTCCTGGCGCTGCGGCAGCACGTCGCGTTCGCCGCCGTGCACGGGGTCCCGGTCGTCGTGCGGGTCGGCAGCGGGGACCCGGGGATGGTGCTGCGGGTCCTCGACCAGGGCGCGGAGGGGATCCTCGTCCCGCACGTGGACGACGCCGCCCAGGCGGCGGAGGCCGTCGCCTCGGCGCACTACCCGCCGCTGGGGCAGCGGGGTTTCGCGACCTACAGCCGCGCGGGCCGGTTCGGCACGGTCGACCCCGGGACGCACCGGGAGGACCAGCTGCGCCGCACGCTCGTGCTCGGGATGGTCGAGTCGCCCGCGGGGGTCGCGGCCGTCGACGAGATCCTGCGCACCCCGGGGATGGACGGGGTGATGGTCGGGCCGGCCGACCTCGCCGCCGTGTCCGGGCCGGACGACCCGTCCCCGGCGGAGTCGACCGCCCGGGTGAACGCGGCCGTGGCGGCCGGCGGGAAGCTGCGGATGGACATCGTCGGCAACGCGGCGGCGGCGACGGCGGCCTTCGCCGACGGGGCGAACTTCGTCGTCTACAACCTCGCGCACGCGCTCATGGCGCACCTGGCCGAACTGCGCCGGGCGAAACCCTGACGAAACTCGGGCGCAACGCGATCGGTACGCGAGAGTTTCCCGGTGAGTCTTCCCTTCGGATTGTGCATACGCATACCCTCTGACCATGCCCACAGAGAAGCGCACCTTCGCCCTCATCGCCGCGGCCGTCGCGGGTGCTCTCGTCGTCACCGGGTGCGGGGCCGGCAGTCGCGTCGGGAACGACAACGCGACGTCGGTCACCTGCGACTACGAGGCCCCCAAGGCCAAGACGACGGTCAACGTCCTCGCCTACAACTCCTCCGCGATCGACCCCTTCACCAACACCATGGTGTCCAGCTGCACCAAGGGCGACGTCACGGTCAAGCACGACCCCATCGACTTCGGCGGGCAGGTCACCAAGACCACCGCCACCCTCGCCGGGAGCACCGGCACCTACGACCTCGTCGAGACCTACGGCTTCGTCATCCCCAGCCTGGCGCAGGACGACAAGCTCGTGCCCCTCGACGACCTGTTCGCCAAGTACGCCTCGAAGCAGGACCTGAACGCCATCAGCGAGTCGATGCGCCAGGGGATGTCCTACGACGGCAAGCTCTACGCCCTGCCGATGCAGGCGCAGATGTTCGTCCTGGCCTACCGCAAGGACGTCTTCGACCAGCTCGGCCTCGAGGCCCCCACGACGTTCCCCGAGATGGTCTCGGCAGCCCAGGCCATCCAGGCGGCCGGGGTGATGGAGCACCCGATCGCCCTGCCGTGGCTGGCCACGTCGGACGTGACGACGAGCTTCGAGGCCGCCATGAACTCCCTCGGCGCGGACTTCGTCGACGCCGACGGCAAGGTCACCCTCGACGGCCCCCAGGCGCAGCAGGCGCTGGAGGCGATGCTCGCCCTCAAACCCTTCATGGACCCGCAGGTCACGACGTTCGACCAGCCCAAGGTGCAGCAGCAGATGTACAACGGCACCGCGGCCATGTCGATCATGTTCTCGGGCCGGATGAACGACCTGACGCTGGCCTCGAACTCCAACCTCTCGGACAAGTTCGCGTTCGCGGGGGCGCCGAAGCTCACCTCCGACGCGCAGTACAGCTACAGCCGGCTGTCCATCGACGGCTGGTCGATCCCGAAGAACACCAAGCTCGACCACGACATGCTGTTCACCATGATGGCCTCGGCCGTCGGCGAGGACGCCTCGAAGGCGTCGATCCCCGCCGCCTACCCGGCCCGTGAGGGGCTCGTCACGACGTCGAACTCGCCCTACGGCGAGGCCGCCAACGCGTCCATCGCCTCGACCATGCCGCCCGTCGTCTCCCCGGTCCTGGCCGACCTCAGCAACGAGATCCGGCCGATCCTCGTGCAGGTCCTGACCGGTGAGCTGCCCGTCGCCGACGGGATGGCGCAGATGCAGGCCGCGGGGGAGAAGCTGGCCGGCTGACCACCCCGTCCCGTCGTCCGTGAGGAGGTCCCGGTCGTGAAACCCCGAGAGTTCTGGTTGCTGTTCTCCCCCAGCCTGGTCGTGATGGTCGGTCTGCTGGTCCTGCCGCTCGTGCGGACGCTGCAGTGGAGCGTCGAGAGCGTCCGGTACGGGACCCCCGGCACGTTCGTCGGGCTCGCCAACTTCACGGCGGCCCTGGGCGACGCCCGGTTCGGGCGGGCGGTCCTGTTCACCGTCGTCATCACCGTCGTCACCACCGCGGTGCTGCTGGTGCTGGGCTACCTCGTCGCCATCGGCGTGAACCGGCTGACGACGTCGCGGCCGCTCGTGCTGGGCATCATGCTCGTGTCGTACGTCCTGCCGAACCTCGTGGGGGCGGTGGCGTACTCGTGGCTGTTCGACGACAACTTCGGCGGTCTCGTCAACCGGTTCGTCGAGTTCCTCGGCGGCTCACCGGTGCTCTGGTTCACCGACCAGGTGCCGAACGCCGCCGTCGTCGTCTCGAACACCGTCTGGCACATGCTGCCGTTCGCGATGCTCATCGTCCTGGCGGGCCTGCAGTCGGTCCCCACCGAGCTGCGCGAGGCCGCCACCATCGACGGGGCGTCGTCGCTCCAGACCCACCTGCGGGTCATCATCCCCACGATGCGCGGGGTGCTGGGTTTCGTCACCCTCATCTCGATCATGGACGTGCTGCGCACGTTCGACAGCCTCATCCCGCTGTCGCCGCAGGCCGCGGCCATCGGCAACGAGTCGATCATGATGTACGTCTACTCGGTCGCCTTCGCCGACGGCGCGCAGAACCTGGGGCTGGGCAGCGCCGTCAACGTGCTGACCATCGGGCTCATCCTCGTCATGCTCATCCCGTTCATCCGCGGGATCTTCAAGGAAGCGAAGGTGGCCCGATGACCGTGCACACCGGACCCGGTACGCAGGTGCGGGGCCTCGCGCAGGTCCCCGTGGTCCGCGCCGTCCGCCGGCGCCCACCCGTGGTGACGGGCGTCCTGCTCGGGATCGTCTGCGTCGTCACGCTCGCACCCTTCGTGTGGATGGCGCTCTCGGTCACCAAACCCACGAACGTCGCGTTCGCGAATCCCCCGGTGCTCACCGGGTACACCCCGACGCTGCAGGCCTTCGTGAACCTGTGGCAGACGACGTACTTCGCGGACTACCTGACCAACACGATCGTGGTGGCGGTCATCTCCACGGTCATCGCGCTGCTCATCGGGATCCCCGCCGCCTACGCGCTGTCGCGGTTCCCGAGCTACGTCTCGGCGCTGCTGCTGGTCCTGGCGCTGGTGTTCCGGGCCCTGCCCCGGTTCTCGGTCGTGCTGCCCATGTACGACATCAGCCGGGCGCTGGGGATCTACGACACGACGTTCGCGCTGGCCGTCGCCCTCGTGGCCATCAACCAGCCGTTCACGATCTGGCTGCTGCGCAACTTCTTCGCCGAGATCCCCCGCGAGCTCGACGAGGCGGCCATGATCGACGGCTGCACCCGGATCGGGATGCTGCGGCGGGTGATGATCCCCCTCATGCGACCGGGGATCCTCACCGCCGGGATCTTCGTGTTCCTCTTCGCCTTCCAGGAGTACCTCACCGCGCTCGTGCTCACCGACTCCTCCTCCAAGACGGTGCCGGTGTTCATCGCGACCCAGCTTGGGCAGACCCTGCCGATGCTCCAGCAGGCCGGGGCGGCGTCGCTGCTGCTGACCCTGCCGGTGGTCGTCATCGCGTTCGTGGCGCAGAAGTACCTCGTCGCCGGGCTCAGCGACGGCGCCGTGAAGGGGTGAGCGCACTCGTCCTGCTGCCCGGGATGAACTGCTCGGCGGACCTGTGGGCCGGGTGCGGGCTGGAGGGGGCCCTGACCCCGCCGCTGGACCGCCCGTCGGTGGCCGAGCAGGTCGAGGTGCTGCTCGGGGTGCTCCCGCCGCGGTTCGTCCTCGGCGGGTTGTCACTGGGGGCGGTCGTGGCGGCCGAACTCGCGCTGCGGGCCCCCGAACGGGTCACGGCCCTGGTGCTGACCGCCGTGAACGGGCGCGCACCCACGGCGGCGCAACGACGGTCGTGGGCGCGGTGGCGGGCCCGGCTGCGGGAGGGTGCCACGGCGCGGGTGCTGCAGGAGGAGATCCTGACCTCGCTGCTGCCCCCGGACGTCGCCGCGACGCGGCCCGACCTCGTGGCGCGCACGCTGGCGATGTGCTGCGAGGAACCGGTCCTGGACCGTCAGCTGTCGTTGCAGGACAGCCGTGCGGACCTGCTGGGACGGCTGCCGGGGCTCACCGTCCCGACGCTGGTGGTCTCCGGGGAGCGGGACGCGATCTGCCCGCCGGAGTTCCACACCGCGATCGCCGGCGCGGTGCCCGGGGCGCGGCTCGCGTCGCTGCCCGCGGGGCACCTCGTGCCGCTGGAGGAACCCGGGCGGTTCGGGGACCTCGTGCGCTCGTTCGTCCGAGGGGGCCCTCAGGCGGCGGTGAGCTCGGCGCGGTGACGGGCGGCGAAGTCGGCCACGGTGGTGGCCGGCCGCCCGATCAGGTCCGGGACGTCCTGCGTGCACAGGCGCCCGTCGTCCTGCCCGCGGCGCACCACGTCCACGAACTGGTGGACGAGCCCGCGCGCCTGCCAGCCGGGAACCCCGCCCGCGCGCAGCGCGAGGTAGAACGCCGGCCCGGGGACGTGCACGTAGCGGACGCGGTGCCCCAGCGTCTCGGTGAGGATCCCGGCGATCTCGGGGTAGGACAGGGGGCGGTCCCCGGTCAGCCGGTAGACCCGGCCCCGCTCGCCGGACCCGCCCTGCACGCCGGGGTCGGTGAGCACCCGGACGGCGACGGCGGCGACGTCGAGCACGTCGACCCAGCCCGTCGCCCCGTGCCCGCTGGTCTGCGGCAGCCAGCCGCGCCGGATGGCGGCGGCCTCCGTCAGGAGGTTCTTGGTGAACGCGCCCGGCTGCAGGCGGGTCCACGCGAGGCCGCTGCGGGTCAGGTGATCGTCGGCCAGGGCGTGGTCGCGGGCCCAGGGGATCGCCGAGCGGGGGTTGGCGTCGGAGGCCGAGACCTTCACGACGTGGCGGACCCCCGCCGCGACGGCCGCGTCGATCGCGTCGCGGTTGTGGCGGAACTGGTCGGGTCCGGCCGCGGTGTTGAGGAACACCTGGTCGCAGTCGCGCATCGCCTCCCGCAGGCTCGCGCCGTCCTCGAAGCTGCCGAGCACGGCCTCGACGCCGCGGTCGGTGAAGGAGCGGACCTGCTCGGGGCGGCGGCAGAGCACGCGCATCGGGACGGCGCGGGCGCTGAGCTCGTCGACCAGAGGACGGCCGATGCTGCCGGTGGCCCCGGTGACGAGCACGCGGCCGGGGGCGGGGTGGGTGGGGACGGACACGGGGACCTCCACGAGAAGCAGGAACCTGTTGGTGAAAGGATGGGCGTTCCTGGAGGAGGTGGCAACCCGACCGTGGACCTGACCGGAGACGACATCGACGCCCTCGTGACGTGGTCGCTGATCCGCGCCGCGCACCGGGCCCAGCGGGACCTGACCGCGCTGTTCGCCGAGCACGGCCTGTCGCCGGTGCAGTTCGGGGTCCTCTCGCACCTGGCCACCGGCCTGCCGTTCACCCGGGCCGAACTGGCCCGCGCGGTCCTGGTCCGCCCGCAGTCCCTCAGCGGCGTCCTGGACGGGATGGTCGAGCGCGGACTCGTCGCGCGGGGGTCCGAGGACCGCACCAAGGGGCGCCGGAACCCGCTGACGCTCACCCCCGCCGGCCGCGACCTGCTGGCGCTCGTGTGGCCCGCGGTGCAGGAGGCGAACACCCCCGCACGGCTGGGCCTGGACGAGGCCGAGGTCGCCGCGCTGAACGGGGTGCTGCTGCGGATGGTCGACGGCGGCTGAGCAGCCGGCCCGGCCCGCTCCCGCGGGCCGGGCGCCTCAGTCGGCCTCGACGGCGAGGTCGGCCCACACCGTCTTGCCCTGCTCGCCCACCCGCACGCCCCACGCGTCCGCCACCGCCTCCACGATGCCCAACCCCCTGCCGCCCAACGCGTCCGGCGACATGGCCCGCTCGTGCGGGGACCTCGTCGAGGAGTCCTCGACCGAGATCGTCAGCCTGCGGTGCGCGCCGTCGAACCGCAACGCCAGCCCCGCCCCGCCGCCGGTGTGCACGAGGGCGTTCGTCACCAGTTCGGACAGGACGAGCTCGGCCTCGTCGAGGAGCTCGTCCGTCGACCACGCCGTCAGCCGGTCCCGCAGGAACTCGCGCGCCGCCGCGACCGCGCGGATGTCCGGCGGCAACCACAGCGACGCCTCGAGGCGCCCCGCGTCCGCACCGGTGAACGTCGCCACCAGCAGGGCCGCGTCGTCCGTGAGCGCGTGCGGGATCGCCTCCACGACCGCCGAGGCCAGCAGCTCGGCCGGCCGGGGCGGGTCCTCGCGCGCGGCGCGCAGCAGGGTGTCGCGCAGCACCCGCTCGCCGTGGTCCGAGCCCTGCCCCGAGACCTCGACCACGCCGTCGGTGTACAGCAGCACCGCGCTGCGCCCCAGCAGCCGGTAGCGCGTCGTCGGGTAGACCGCCTCGTGCAGCACGCCCAGCGGCGGCCCCGGGTCGACGGCGACCTCGTGCAGCCCCGAGTCGTCGACGACCAGCGGCGGCTGGTGACCGGCCGAGGCCACCGACAGCATCCCCGTCGCCGCGTCCAGCCGGACCAGGCAGCACGTCGCGAACCGCCCCGCGTCCAGGTCGACGAGCAGCCGGTTGGTGCGCTCCAGCGCGGCCGACGGGTCGTGGCCCTCGCTGACGTACGCGCGCACCGCCGTCCGCACCTGGCCCATCAACCCCGCCGCCCGCGTGCTGTGGCCCTGCACGTCGCCGATGATCAGCGCGATGTCGTCCCCGGTCTGGACGGCGTCGAACCAGTCCCCGCCGATCTCCGCGCCCGCGAGCGCCGGCGCGTACCGCGTCGCGATCTGCAGCCCCTCGCGCTGCGGCATCCGGCTCGGCAGCAGGCCGCGCTGCAGGTCGCGCGCGAGCAGGTCCAGGGCCTCGTGCGAACGGGACAGCGCCTCCCTCGAGGACCGTTCCGCGTCCAGCAGCTGCGCGCGTTCGAGGGCGACCGCGACCTGCAGCGCGACCCCGGCGAACAGGTCGAGGTCGCCGTGCTCCAGCGGGGACCGGTCGCCCCAGTTGACGTTCAGCGCCCCGAGGACGTGGTCGTCGCGGCCGGCGAGGGGGACGACGAGCGTCACGCCGATCCGGTCGGGGTCGACGCCGTCCAGTTCCCGGTAGCGGCCGATCTCCGCCCGGGTCACGACGAGCGGGCGGCCCGTGCGGACGGCCTCGGCCACGGGGGTGTCCGCGCGGCGGTCGAAGCGGTCGAACCGGTCCTGCCACGCCGCGGGCAGCGGTGGGTGGCTGCGGCCCGCGAAGTCGTCGCCGTCGAGGACGTACAACGACGACGACAGGCAGTCCAGGACCTCCACGACCGCCTGCGGGATCCGGGCCGTGATCTCCGCCGTCGTGGCGCTCTTCTGCAGCAGGCTCGAGATCCGTTCCAGCAGCGCCGAGCGCGACGCCGCGCGCGCCGCGGACCGTTCGGCCTCGGAGCGCAGCGTCGTCTCCACGGCCATGCCCAGCGCGAGGGCGAGGACGCCCGCGGCCTGCGCCTGGTCCCCGGTGAACTCCGAGCCGCGGGTCAGGACGAGCGCCCCGCGGGAGCCGTCGGCGTCCAGCGGGCAGACCAGGACGTGGGCCGCCACCTCGGCCAGCCCCGGCAGGGGCACGTCCCGCAGGGCCGCCGCGCGCGTCCCGAACGGCGCGACGGCGACGTCGAGGAACCCCTCGCCGTCGACCAGGTACGCCGGGCCGTGACCGTCGGCCCCGGCGAACCAGGCGACGCAGTGGTCCGCGGCCCCGACCTCGCGGGCGGCGCGGCTGGCGGCGCGCAGCAGGGCCGGCAGGTCCCCCGACACCTCCGGGCGGGTGATCGCCTGCAGGTGGCGGTGCAGACCCTCGAGCACCCTCGCACCGTATCGACGCGGGCTGTGAGCGTCCCGCCGAGGAGTGTGCCGGCAGGAGGGGGTCAGGCGGAGGGGGTCAGGCGGAGGGGGCCAGGCTCGAGGGGCCGCTGGACAGGACGGCCGCGGCCAGGGCCCGCGAGGCGGGCCGGTCCTGCGTCTTGGGGTTGGTCAGGAGCACCAGGTCGATCTGCCCCAGCTCGGGCAGCTTGTGCTGGGCCCCGAGCGCGACGAGCTGGACGGGCACCAGGGAGGCGGCCAGGCAGGAGACGCCGATGCCGGCGGCGACCGCGGCGATGAGGCCGTTCACGCCGCGGCACACGCACGCCGAGCGGTAGCCGATGCCGACCCGGTCCAGCGCCTCGTGCATCGCGGCCCCGCTCAGCGACGGCGACGGGTACACCGCCAGCGGCACCGGCTGGGTCAGGTCCAGGCGGGTGGAGGGGTTGCCGACCCAGACGAGGCGTTCGCGGCGCACGAGCTTGCCCTCCCCGGAGCGGGGCGGGCGCTTGCCGATGAAGATGTCCAGTCGGTCGTTCTCCAGGCGCCGGTGCAGCGTCCCGGACTGGTCGACGGTGAGTTCGAGGTCGACGCGCGGGTTCTCGGAGCGGAAGTCGCGCAGGATCTGCGGCAGGCGGGTCAGGGCGAGGTCGTCGGACATGCCGATGCGCAGGCGGCCGACCGGGCGCGCGCCCGTGAAGTACGCCGCGGCCTGTTCGTGGGAGGCCAGGATCGAGCGCGCGAACCCGATCATCGCCTCCCCGTCGGGGGTCAGCACGACCGAGTGGGTGTCGCGGTGGACGAGCTGGCGGCCCACGGAGTCCTCGAGCTTCTTCACGTGCTGGCTCACCGTCGACTGCCGCACGCCGAGCCGCGCGGCGGCCTGCGTGAACGAGTGCGTCTGCGCGACGGCGAGGAAGGTGCGCAGCTGCACCGGTTCGAACGTCCCCGTCGGTCCCTGACCCGCCGTCACAGCCCCCGCCTCGTCCCGTGGTCCCACCCGTCATCACGACACGTGATGACTGATAAGCCGTCAATGCGGATGCAGCCTACTCCGGGGGCCGCCGATGATGGTGACGCACGGTGAGTGGCCTCGGGCCACCACCTCCAGGTCAGCACGCAGGGACAGCCACGAGGGGCAACAGGTCAGTGACACCGGCAGCCGCCGAAGCCAGCGCAGAACCCACCACCGCCAGAACCACCCCGGGCCGGGCGACCTTCGCCGCCCTGCGGGTCCGCAACTTCCGGGTCTACGCCACCGGCCAGGCCTTCGCCAACACCGGCGTCTGGGTGCAGAACATCGCGCTGGACTGGCTGACCCTGGAACTGACCGGGTCACCGGCCGCCGTCGGCCTCACGATGGCGTTGACGTTCCTGCCCATCCTGCTGTTCGGGATGCACGGCGGGATGATCGCCGACCGCTACCCCAAGCGGAACATCCTGCTCGTCACCCAGGCCTGCAGCGCCACCGTCGCCACCACCCTGGCGGTGCTCACGATCAGCGGGCACATCACCGTCGGCGCCATCTACGGCCTCGCCCTGGTCACCGGGTTCATCATCGCCCTCGACAACCCGACCCGGCAGTCGTTCGTCGGCGAGGTCGTCCCGCCGCAGCACCTGCGCAACGCCGTCGCCCTCAACGCCGCCGTCTTCCAGACGACCCGCCTCGTCGGCCCGGCCCTGTCCAGCGTCCTCATCGGGACCGTCGGCTCCGGCTGGGCGTTCGCCGTCAACGCCCTCCTCTACGTCGGCCCCACCATCACCCTCGCCTCGCTGCGGACCGCCGAGCTGCAGCCCGCCCCCGCCGTCCCGCGCGCCAAGGGGCAACTGCGCTCGGCCCTGAGGTACGTCGCCGAACGCCCGCACGTGGGCTGGACCATCGCCCTGGTCGGCGTCTTCGGCACCTTCGGCCTCAACTTCCCCGTGGTGCTCACCGCCATGGCCTCCGAGACGTTCCACTCCGGGGCCGGGCTCTACGGGACGTTCAACATCGTCCTGGCCGTCGGGTCCATCGCCGGGGCCCTGATCGCCGGGGGCCGCAGCCACTCCAGGCTGCGGCTCATCCTGCTGCTCGGGGCCGCCTTCGGCCTCGCCCAGACGCTCGCGGCCCTCGCCCCGAACCTCGGCACGTTCACGGTCACGCTCGTGCTCATGGGCGTCACGAACCTGGCCTTCCAGGCCATCGCGAACTCCTCCGTGCAGCTGTGGGTCGACCACGAGTACCGCGGCCGGGTCATGGGGCTGTACGCCCTCGTCTTCATGGGCGGCACGCCGCTGGGCGGCCCCCTCGTCGGCTGGATCACCGAGCACGTCGGCGTCCGCGCCGGGATGGCCGTGTGCGGGATCGTCCCGCTCGTCGCCGCCGTCGCCGTGGCCGCCGTCCTGGCCGCGCAGCCGGTGCTGGCCCGCCGCCGGGCGGGGCACGCCGCCCTCGTCGGCTGAGGTCCTGGCGGGGCGCAAGGGTTGGCGCGGTGCACAGGACAGGGCTCCCACGCCTCAAGGGAACGGGCCCTGCTACCGAAAGAACGGTGTGCCCACCAGCTCCCGCTCCGCCTGGCGCCGGCGCACACCCCGGACCCTGCTCGCCCTCGCCGGCGCCGGCTGGGTCCTCTACCTGGTCCTGACCCTCCTCGCGCACTCCCACGGCCCGGCCCTGGACACCTGGCTCGGCTCGGGCGTCGAGCTCCTCGCCGTCACCGCCCTGTGGCTGCGGGCCCGCGTCGACGACGGCGAGGCGCGCGCCTGGCGCGAGTTCGCCGTCGGCTGGACCTGCTACACCGCGACCGAGATCGCCGTCGACGTCCTGCAGAACGTCGTGGGCGACGTCCCGCTGACCGCCCTGGAGGCCGGCTACGTCGTCGGGTACCTGTTCTGGCTGCGGGGCATCGGCGCACTGCTGTGGCCCCACCGCGTGCAACGGCGCAGCTACGTCCTCGAGATCGCCACCGTCCTCGTCCTGCTCGCCGCCGTCATCGCCCGGTTCGTCGCCCCGCCCCTGGCCCACCTCACGGGAACCCCGCTGCTGAACGTCGGCTGGTGGCTGTACCTGCCCTTCGGCGACCTCATCGTGGCCGCCTGCGCGGGTGTCGTCGCCGCCGGCCGCGGCCGTGACCACCGCTGGTGGGCGCTGACCGCCGGGCTCACCGTCTTCGCCGCCGGCGACGTCGGCTACTCCGTCGTCCTCGTCTGCAGCGGCGGGACGGCCGTCACCTTCGGCCTCGGCTTCGACGTCGCGTGGGTCGGCGGGCTCGTCGCCGTCGCCGCGACGTCCTGGCTGGCCCCGAACCCGCGACGGTCCACGGCCCGCGACGGGCGCTGGCTGTACGTCCTGCCCGTCGTCTGCGTGCCCGTCGCGGCGGTCGTCCTGTTCCTCGTCGCCCTCGGCCGGCCCGACCCGTTCAGCGCCAGCCTGGCGTTCGTCGCCCTCGTCGGCGGGGTCGGGCTCCTCGTCGGCGGTCAGCGGGAACTGCTCACCCTCACCGCGTTCCGGCAGGCCGCGCTCGTCGACGACCTCACCGGCGCCGCCAACCGCCGCGCCCTCGTCGAAGCGGTCACCGCCCGCGTCGAGGCCGCCGAACCCTTCGCCCTGGCCCTCGTCGACCTCGACCGGTTCAAGACCGTCAACGACTCCCTCGGCCACGGCGCCGGCGACGACCTGCTGCGCCAGGTCGTGGCCCGGCTGCGCGCCACGTTCCCGGCCGACGCCCTCGTCGCCCGGCTCGGCGGCGACGAGCTCGCCGTCCTGCTGCCCGGGCCGGAGGAGGGCCTCGACACCGTCCGCGCCGCCCACCCCGCGATCAGCGGCAGCTACACCGTCGGCGGACGGCGCATCCACGTCGGGGCCAGCGTCGGCGTCGCGGTGCACCCCCGCCAGGCCGAGACCGCGGCCGACCTCCTGCACGTCGCCGACCTCGCCCTGCTGAGCGCCAAGGAGGGCGGCGACCGGGTCGCCGGCCACGACGCCGGCGCGCTCGGCGGGGTCCGCGGGGAACTCCTGCTCGTCGAGCAGCTGCGGGTCTGCCTCGGGCTCGACACCGAGGCCGACGCCGACGACCACCTGCGCGCCGGGAACCTGCTGCTGCACTTCCAGCCGCAGGTCCGCACCGACGACGGGACCGTCGAGGGCGCCGAGGCGCTCGTGCGCTGGCAGCACCCCGACCACGGCCTCATGCCGCCGCTGACGTTCCTCGGGCTCGTCGAACGGCACGGGCTCATGCACGCCCTCACCGGCTGGGTCCTCGACGAGGCGTTGCGCGTCGCCTCCGCCTGGCACCGCGACGGCCGCGGCGTGCGGGTCGCGGTGAACCTGTCCGCCACGAACCTCGCCAACCCCGCCCTGCCGGCCCGCGTGTCCGCCCTCCTGCACCGCCACCACGCCCCGGTCGACGTCCTCGCGCTGGAGATCACCGAGACCGTCGCCATGGAGGGCTCGGCCGGCAGCCTCGCCGTCCTGCGCGAGTTCTCCGAGATGGGCCTGTCCCTCAGCATCGACGACTTCGGCACCGGCTACTCCTCCCTGGGGTACTTCCGGCAGCGGGAGTTCGACGAGGTCAAGCTCGACCGCAGCTTCGTCACCGGCATCGGCACCGACCCGCGCGCCGAGGCGGTGATCGTGTCGACCATCGAGCTCGCCCACCGCCTCGGCGCCCGCGTCGTCGCCGAGGGCGTCGAGGACGAGGAGACCCTGCGCGAGCTCACCCGCCTCGGGTGCGACCTCGTCCAGGGCTACCTCCACAGCCGTCCCGTCCCCGCCGCCGCGTTCGAGCGCTGGTGCGACCAGAGGTCACCGTCCGCGGCGGACGACCTCGCCGAGCACCGCGTCGAGGAACTCCTGCGCCGGAACCTGCCGGCCGTCGACCGCCACTGAACCGTCCGCCACCTCCGCGTCGCCCACGACGACGACGTGCGGCACCCGCCGCGCCCGCGCGTCCCGCACGCGCCGGTTCAGCGGACCCACCTCGTCGACCTCCACCCGCAGACCCCTCGCACCGCGGGCGATCTCGCGGGCGCGCTCGCCGTGGCGCTCCCCGCTGACCGGCAGGACCCGCACCTGCACCGGGGACAACCAGGTCGGCAACCGGCCGCCGTCCTGCTCCAGCAGCATCGCGACCAGCCGCTCCATGGAGCTCAGCAGACCGCGGTGCACCATCACGGGCCGGTGCCGGGCGCCGTCCGCGCCGGTGAACTCCAGGCCGAAGCGCTCGGGCTGGACGTGGTCGACCTGCACGGTCGACAGGGTCTCCTCCCGGCCGGCCGCGTCGGCCACCTGCACGTCGACCTTGGGGCCGTAGAACGCCGCCTCCCCGGGGGCGACGTCGTGGGGACGGTCGCCCAGGGCCTCGCGCAACTGCCCCTCGGCCCGCTCCCACAGGGCGTCGTCGCCGAGGTAGGAGCCCCCGGGGCCCCGGACGGACAACCGGAACCGCGCCACGCGGATCCCCAGGACGGCGTACGCCTCCTCGATCGCCGCCAGCGCGATCCGCACCTCCTCGACCACCTGGTCCGGACGGCAGAACGAGTGCGCGTCGTCGAGGCTGATCTGCCGGACCCGGCGCAACCCCATGAGGACACCGGACAGCTCGCTGCGGAACATCGACCCCAGTTCCGCGTACCGCACGGGCAGGTCCCGGTGGCTGTGCGGGCGCGCGGCGTACACCTGGGTGTGGTGCGGGCAGTTCGCCGGGCGCAGGACGTACTCCTCCGCACCGACCCGGACCGGGGCGAACATGTCGGCGGAGAACTTCTGCCAGTGCCCCGACCGCTCGAACAGTTCTCGCTTGGCCAGGACGGGTGTGTTCACCCGCCGGCACCCGCTGCGCAGGGACAGTTCCAGGGCGAACCTCTCCAGCTCACCGCGGACGGTCCCGCCGTCCGGCAGCCACAACGGCAGACCGGGACCGACGAGCGGTGAGGTGTCGAAGAGGTCGAGCTCACGGCCTCGGGACGAGTGGTCGTCGTTCACGGAGTTCCTCCTGCTGGTCAGGGGGTGCCCGGGAACGAGGAGAGCCCCGGGGAAACCCCCGGGGCTCGTCTGCTTCAGCTCAGCGCTGACCGCGACACCGGGAGTGGACCGGCGTCGTCGTGCGCTGCTGGCTGAACTTCACGGACCCACAGTGGCACGCCGGCGCACGCCCTGTCGAGCGTTTCCGCGCCGCCCGGTGACGGTGCGTCGGCGGTCCGGACCGCACCGTGCCGGTGAGGAACCGCCCTGTGGACGGTCTCCCGGGCGTCCGGGCGATCCGGGCTACGTTCCGCGGACCGGGAGGAGGTGCACGTGGACGAGTTGTCGACGCTGTCGACCGCGGCGGCCGACGCCGCCGCGTCCGCGGCCCGCGCCGCGGCGGTGCAGGCCGACGAGATCGGCCGCCGCGTCGCCGTCGCCGTCGGGCAGCTCGGCGGGTGGTACGGCCTCGCCCGCGACGGGTTCGACGACCGCGTCGCCGAACTCACCGACCACCTCGGGACGCTGACGTTCACCGCCGCTGCGGGCGCGATCCTCATCGAGGGGTACTCCGCCGAACTGGGGATGCTGCAACGCCGGCTCGCCGGGATCGACACCGCCCTGGCCGACGTGCAGGCCCGCGTCGACGCCGGGGTCGGGGACCTCGCGACCTTCCACGCCGACTGGGCCGAGCTCGACCACTGGCAGGCCAGCCGCCGCGCCGTCCTCGCGGCGTTCGACGAGGTGACCGAGTCCTTCGCGACCCGGTTGCTCGCCGTCGTCGACCACGTCGAGCACCGGCCCCGCCGCCTCGGCGAGCACGTCGACGACGCCGCCCGGACCCTCGCGGACTCCGCGCGCGACAGCGCCTACCTCGCGGCCGGCTGGGCGTGGGACGCGCCCGGGTGGACGGCCGCCGTCCGGCAGACGCCCGCCGCCCTGCTCGACAGCGCGGTGCACCCCGTCCGGACCCTCGCCGACGCCGTCGACTGGGACGACTGGTCCAGCGGGCGCTACGGCGCCGGAGTCGCGACGCTCGGGACGGCCGTCGTCGGGCGGGGCATCTCGCGGGGCGGGCGTCTCGGGAAGGTGCTGCCCGAGGGGCACCGGTGGGCGAAGTACCTCGACGCGGACGGGAAACCGCTGCCGCAGAGCGTGGAGGAGTTGTACGCGGGAGTGGACCTGGGGCGCAGCGAGGTGTTCGCGAGGGGTCACACGCTGGGACGGCACGTCGAGGTGGACGACGAGTTCCTCGAAAGGAGGCTGCTGACGGGGGAGCTCGAAGACGGGAGATCGGCCAAGAAACCTCCTCCCGTGGCGTCGCGCTTCACCGATCAGACGACAGCCGAGGACGTCATCACCGCGGCGTTGCGTCTGCAGTCCGAGAAGGTCAACCACGACATCGACGACGGCCTCCGCCGCAGCGAGGTCGTGGCCCCTGCACCAGCCGACGCCGGCGTGGTCTGGGCCCTCGGCGCTGACGGTGCGCCCGTGAACGTTCCGGTCGCACAGGTGAGAATCGTGTTGGCCGAAGCTGACGACGGTTCGTGGTACGTCGAGACCGCTTTTCTGGAAGGAGTGTCGTGAGGAACCATCCGATGTCCCTGGCCGGTTACGGGGAGTTGGAGCACTACCTCTGCGCTCGGGAGGCGCTGGAGGACGTGCTGACGAACAACCGCGGTGACTTCACCGGTTTCCGCGACCACTGGCGGCAGGTCCTCGACCACGCCCGCGCGGGGGACTTCGCAGGGGTGATGCAGCGCGAGGGGCGAGTCAACCTCGTGGACCCGCCCGAGGGCACCTCGTGGGCGCGCTGGGCGGAATGGGTGGACCTGCGGCTGACGGAGGTCGCTGCCGACCCCTCGACGCTCGCACCCTTGCCCCGGCACCCGCCGTCGCCGATCGTGCGTGAAGGGCTGCTGGACCCTGCGGAGCAGGAGACCGTCCGTCGGGTCCTCGCCGAGGCCCCTCTTCCCGAGCTCGCCGGTCGCCGGGACTACCTCGTTCTGGAGGCACCGCACACGATCGGTGTCGCGCGGCAGCTCGACCGTGCGACGGGGCAGGTCTCCGAGAGGCCGACCCGCCGGATCGGCGTCGTCCTCGAACGGCGCGACAGCGTGCGGGTCGTCAACCTGCACGCCGCCGACGCGGAGGCGGTGGTGCCTCCCGAGGAGGTCAGGGAGCGCTGGCCGGTGCTGGGGGCCGCCTTCGGCGGGTGGTTCAGTCAGAACCTCGTCCCCGAGGAGGACTCGCCATGGTGGCAGCAGGTGGGGATGCTCGAACAGGAGACCGACGAGCGCCTCGCCCTCCTCGCCGCGGAGATCACCGACCTGCTCACGCTGGACGACTCCGACGTCCACGCGGTCGTCGCCTCCGCCGGGTGCTACGTCGAACCCGTCCACCTGCGGCTGTGGCTGCAGTGGATGGCCTGGCGCATCGGGTACTTCGACTGGAAGTGAGACCGCCGTCCGCCGGGGACGTCCGGGGACGGCGCGGGAACGGCATCGTGGATGATGGCCCGGTGGCCGAGCAGACCTCTTCGACGATGCGTTCCCTGGACCGCAGCCTCGACGTCCTGGACGCCCTGCAGCGGGGGCAGGGACCGTTGCGCCTCAGCGACATCGCCCACAGCACGGGCCTGACGCTCCCGACGGTCTCCCGCATCCTGGCCACCCTGCAGTCCCGCGGCTACGTCGCGGCGGAGGGGCGCAGGTTCCGCGTCGGCCCGTCGGTCCTCGCGGCCGCGCACTCGTTCCTCGTGAACGACCGGCTCGTCGGCGGGGCGCGCCCCTACCTGCAGGAACTCGCGGCGGCGACCGGGCTGACGTGCTCGTTGTACGAGCGCGTGGGTTTCGACCGGGTCCTCGTGGCGCGCGTCGACGGGGCACGGCCCCTGCGTTACGAACTCCCCATCGGACGCCGGCTGCCGCTGCACCTGGGGGCGGGGAAGGCGATCTCGGTGGACTTCGACGCCGAGGAGCTGGACGCCCTCGCCGAGCACCTCGACCGGTTCCCGGACGTCAGCGGCGTCCCGCTCGACCGCGGGGAACTCGAACGCGATCTGGAAACGCTGCGCCGCAACGGTTTCCACGTCTCGGTGAGTGAGCGGGCCGCTGGTGTCATGGCGCTGAGCGTTCCCGTGCGGACGCCGGCCGGGGAACTGCTGGGGGCGCTGTCCCTCGCCGGCCCGGCCGAGGGGCAGTCCGTGGAGGAACTGCGGGCACGGGCCGGCGAGGTGGCGCGGACGGCCTTCGCGATCGGCGAGAGCTTCTCACGCGGCCTGTGACGCGCCGTCCTCCACCTCGGAGGGGGTGCCGGACGGCGTCCGGGCGTAGCTGAGGACGAACGCCAGCAGTCCGGCGACGCTCGCGGAGATCAACGTGGGCGGCCCGACGACCTCGGGGACCGCTTCGAGCCACGCGCCGCGGCCCAGGACGAGGGCCACGGCCTGGGCACCGACGAGGACGATCCCGCCGAGGACGAGCAGCACGGTGGCGAGGGTGAACAGGGAACGGACGATCCGGAGCATCGGTCAACTCACCTTCGAGTCGCGGGAACGGGTCAGACGGGCAGGGCGCCCAGGCTGATGAACACGCCGATCGCGAGGATCGGCAGGCAGAAGTAGCCCACGAGGGGTTTGAACGTCTTGCCCGGGTCGGCCCCCGCGATGCCGCTGGCGACGTAGATGGGCGCGGCTGACGGCGGCGAGGCGCCCTCGGTGGAGGCGAACACCAGGACGGCGGTCGCCGCCACCGGCGCCGGGACGCCGGCCCCCACCAGGGTGGCGACCGCCACGGGCCCGATCGCCGCCATCGTCGCCGACCCCGTCAACGGGATGGCGACGGCCACGACGAGGACCCCGACGCAGATCGCGAGGATCCACAGGGGGGCGTCGAGCCGGCTGAGCAACGAGGTGAGCTGCGCGGGCAGGCCGAGGCTCGCCAGCGCCCCGGACGCGGCGAACGCCGCGACGATCGTCACGCCGACCACGCCGATGCGGGGGGCGCTGTCGCCCAGCAGGGTCCACCACTGCGCCGGGCGCTTCGGCAGCGCGTCGCGGCCGAGGAACGCCACGAGCACGGTGAGCAGCACGGGGATCCACAGGACGAGGCTGATCGCGTCGCCGACGTCGACCCCGGTCCAGGAGTTCAACGCCCGGCCCGTCGGCCCGAGCGTCAGGGCGACCGGGACGGCGATGGCGACGAGCAGCAGCAGCGACGTCCAGCCGACCCGCACGCTGCGGCGCACGGGCAGCAGGTCCGCGGGGTCCATGGCCTGGATCCCGTGCCGGCGGACGATGACGAACGCGGCGACGAGGCGGTACACGAGGCACCAGGTGCCGGCGACGAACAGCGGGACGACGATCTCGTCCGCCGACATCAGCTGACTCACGCCGGCGGAGCCGACGAGGATGAACATGGTGCCGCTGAACGGGAACGTGATCCCCATGCCGGCGCAGCCGGCCACGACCGTGGCGGACATCGCGGGGGTGACGCCCGACCGCTTCATCCACGGGATCGTGATGGACCCGACGGCCGCGGTGACGGCGGCGCCGATGTGGGCGATGGAGGCGAACGCCGCGCCGCCGAGGATGCTCGTGTAGACGGGGCCGCCGCGGACCCGGCCGAGCAGGGAGTTCAGGATGTCGATGAGCCGCAACAGGATCGGGGTCCGGCTCAGGACGTGGCTGGCGACGACGAACGCGATGGCCGCGTAGGTCACCTCCTCCTGCATGGCGTCCAGCACCGAGGTGCCCAGGACGGTGAGGAAGTCGCCGCCGGCGAAGGCGGTGACGACGAGCAGGCCCACGAGCATGGCCTCGCCGATGTTCCGCTTGAGCGCGGCGTTCCAGACGATGATCGACGTGATGTAGGCCGCGAGGGCCCAGATCGCGGTCACCGGAGGTTCCCGCTCGCCACGATCGCGGCGCGGCGGCGGGCTTCGTCGGCCTGGACGGCGAGGGCGGCGGCGAGGGTCCGCTCGGCCTCGGCGGCCGGCACGACGACGACGCCGTCGGGGTCGCCGACGACGAGGTCACCGCGGTTCACGACGATCCCGCCGACGGCGACGGGGCGGCCGGCCCAGCCCGGCCCGTTCTTGTAGGGGCCGGCGGGGGAGGCGCCCAGCGCCCAGACCGGGAAACCCAGGGCGGCGAGTTCCTCGACGTCGCGCACGGCGCCGTCGAGGACCATGCCCCGTACGCCCTTGACGCGGGCGCGTTCGGCGAGGAGTTCGCCCATGAGCGCACGGTCGGGGTCCCCCTGGCCGTCGACCACGAGGACGTCGCCGGGTTCGGCGATCTCGAGGGCGGCCAGGATCCCGATGTTCTCGCCCTTGCGGCAGAACACGGGCAGGGCGCGTCCGACGACGCGGGCGCCGGGCCACACGGCCCGGATGCGGCCCGCCAGCAGGCCGAGCCGGTCGCGGGCGTCGCCGACGTTCGCGACGGGGACGTCGGCGTAGGCGGTGAGCAGCCCGTCCTCGAGGCGGTGCTCGTCACGGGCCGCGCCCAGGTGCAGGTCGGCGTTGGCGAGGGTCATGGTCGGGCTGACGCCGAGGTCGCGGAGCATCTGCGCGGCGGCCTGGGACTCGTGGCTGCGGCGGACGGCGTGCTTCACGGTGCCCGTCGCGAGGCGGTCCATCCAGGCCGCACCCCCGGCCAGTTGCGCGGCGACCTGCTCGCGGACCCAGTCGAGGTCGCCCGCGGCCTCCCCGGCGGCGAGGGCTTCCACGACGAGGGCGCCGAGGCCCTTCATGAACACGCTGCGCAAGAGCTTCCGCTGGGCGGCGGCGCCGGCCTCGGCGTCGAGCACCTCGACCTCGGCGCCGAGGGCGCGGAACTGCTCCGCGGTGGCCCGCGCGCCGGTCCCGGAGACCACCAGCGCGGTGCGGGCGCCGCCTTCGGGCACCGACCCCACGACGGCGACGTCGGCGAAGGGCGTGGCGCCGGCCTGGGCCGCGAGGCGGCGCTTGAACGCCGGGGCGGCCGAGTTCATCTCGACGTAGACCGCGTCGGGGCGCAGGTGGGGCAGCGCGGTCCGGAACACGTCCTCGCCGTGCGCGGCCCCCGTGAGGCCGAGGACGAGCGTCGCGTCGGCGACGGCTGCGGCGACGTCGGCGGCGCGCGTGGCGCCGTCGGGAGTGGGGACGCCCGCGGGGTCGAAACCCACCACGGGCCGGCCGGCGGCCAGGAACCCCTGTGCGTAGAGGGACCCGGCTTCTCCCAGGCCCAGGACGGCGACGGTCATCGACTACCTCCTCGTAGCTCGGCGGACGTCCAATCTTTCATAGAGTGGAAGTCACTAACGCTAGAAGGTAGTCTGCGGCTGACGAGGGGGTCAGGTCAACCCGTGACGACGAAGCGGCGGCCCCCGGCCGAGGCCGGGGACCGCCGCTCAGGCGTGCGGGTCGGAGGGGGCGGGTCAGCGGGCGAAGATCGTCGTCCTCGCCGTGCCACCCGTCCGCACCTCCCGGTAGGGCTGCGCGGGGAACACGAGCTGCGTCACCGCGACGGACCCCGCGAGGACCTCCACGGAACACCGGTCCAGGAACACCGAGAACTCCGCCACGCCGGACGGCAGGGGAACCCGGTCGACCCGGGCGAAGTCCGGGTGGAAGTCGACGGACCCCGAGGCCCGGCGGTCCACCACGAGCGACCCGTCCTCGACGGCCAGGCGCAGGACGTCCGGTCCCGCGGCGAACTCCCACGAGGCGTCGCCGTCGAACCCGCACCGGACCAGGGCGACGGGCGGCAGGTCCGCGACCTCGCGGGAGAAGGCCGAGCGCACCTCGGGGGAGAACTCCTGGACGAGCACCGGGGCGCCGTCCTCCCACGCCAGCGAGAGGTCCCGCGGCGCCGTCATCGCCCCCCGCCACGGCGTCGTCGGCGTGGCCCCGGCGTACGTGGGTTGCGCCATCCAGCCGACGAGGACCCGGCGGCCGTCGGGGGCGTCCGTCCACGTCGAGACGGCGTAGCAGTCCGGGCCCACGTCGAGGAGCCGGGGCGGACCACCGGTGAACGTCGCGCCGTCGAACGAGCCCACCCGGTGGACCACGCGGGAACCCTCGGCGTCCTGGACGCTGAGGACCAGAACCCAGAACTCCTCCGTCCCCAATCGCAGCGGGAACAGGTCGGGGCACTCCCAGATCCCCACCCCGGGTTCGTCGGTGAACGCGCCGACCGGCGACCACGTGCGCAGGTCGTCCGAGGCGTACACGAGCAGTTCCCGGGCGTCCGCCTCGACGACGACCATCCGCCAGGAGTCGCCGTACCGGAACACCTTCGGGTCGCGGAAACCCGTCGAGCCGCGGTCCAGCACCGGGTTCGCGGGGTCCTTGACGAAGGTGGTCCCGTCCTCGCTCCACGCCAGCGACTGCGCCTGCCGGCCGTCGTCGTACGCGCTGGTGTAGACCGCCGCGAGCCGGCCGTCGTGGACGACGGCGCTGCCGGAGAAGATCGCCTCCGGCCCCTCGTGGCGGATCGCGACCGGGTGGTGCTCCCAGGTGAGCAGGTCCCGCGACGTCGCGTGCCCCCAGGACATGTTCCCCCAGTCCGCGCCGTGCGGGTTGTTCTGGAAGAACAGGTGCCAGAGGCCGTCCCGGACGATCAACCCGTTCGGGTCGTTCAGCCAGGTGTCCTCGGCGGTGAAGTGCGCCAGCGGCCGGAAGTCCACCCCTCGATCATGCCGTCGCCGGGCGCGCGGTGAGAAGGGCGGCCTCCAGCAGCGGGACGAGCTCGGCCTCGACGTCGTCGAGGGGGGCCGTCGAGCGGTGCGCGCGGGCCAGGACGAGGGAACCCTGCAGCGCCGTCTGCACGAGCGTGGCCAGGGTCCGCGCGCGCCCGGCGGGCAGGCCCGGGCGTTCGAGCAGGGTGGCGAGGTCCGCGTGCCAGGAGGAGAACCGGTCGTGGACGGCCGCGCGCAGGGCGGGGTTGTCGGCGCTGGTGTCGACGGTCGTCGCGGCGAACGGGCAGCCGCGGCGGAAGTCCTCGTCGCGCAGCGTCGTCCGCCAGCCCTCCAGCACCTGCCGCACGACGTCGACGGGGTCCCCGCCGTCCGCGAGCGCCGCGCGCAGCACGCGCCGGCTGGCGGTGTCGGCCTGGGTGAGGGCCTCGGCGACGAGCTGGTCCTTGCCGCCGGGGAAGTAGTGCTGCAGCGAGCCGCGGGGCGCGGCGGCGTGCGCGACGACGTCGCGCATCCCGACGCCGTGGACGCCGCGTTCCTGGATGAGTTCGCGGGCGCTGGTGACCATGCGCTCGCGGGCCGAGGGGGTTGCCGTCGTTGTGTCCATGACAGTCGTCATGCTACAACGTCCCCATGCCCCATGACAGTCGTCATAAGTCGCCGTGGCTGATCGTGGCGGTCGCCTGCCTCGGCATGACCATGAGCTTCCTGACCATCACGGCCACCACGACGGCCCTCACCTCCCTGGCCGCCGACCTCCGCCTCGGACCCGTCGGGCTCGTCTGGACCTCCAGCGCCTACGCCCTCGCCCTCGCGGCGCTCGTGCTGTCCTCCGGCGCCTTCGGGGACCTCGCCGGACGCCGCACCGTCTTCCAGCTCGGCACGGCCGTCATGGGCGCCGGCGCCGTCGTGACCGCCACCGCCGGGACCCCGGCCGCCGTCATCACCGGCGAGGTCGTCCTCGGCGCCGGCGCCGCGCTCGTCGTCCCGAACTCCCTCGCCCTCGTCACCGGGGCGTTCACCGACCCCCGCCGGCGCGCGTCCGCGGTCGGGGTCTGGGCCGCCTGCTCCGGCGTCGGCCTGGCCGTGGGCCCGCTCGTCGCGGGAGCCCTGCTCGACGCGTTCACCTGGCACGCCGTGTTCCTCGTCGACGTGGCCGTCGCGGTCGTCGTCCTCGCCGCCTCCCCGTTCGTCCTGCCGAACCCCCGGGTCCCCGGCCGCGGCGTCGACGTCCCCGGCACCCTGCTCGCCACGGTGGCCGTCGCCGGGCTCGTCGTGACCGTCGTGGAGGCCGGACGCTCGGGCCTGGCGCCCGTGCCCGTCCTCGCCGCGCTCGGGACCCTCCTCGCCGCAGCGGGTTTCGTCGCCGTCGAGAAGGCGCAGCGGCGCCCGGTCGTCCGGTTCGGGGTCTTCGCGGACCGGCGCACGGTCGCCGCCCTCCTCGTGGCGGGCGTCGCGCTCTTCTCCTTCACCGGCCTCGCCCTGCTGACCACCCTGCAGCTGCAGCGGGCCCAGGGGCTGTCCCCGCTGGCCTCGGGAGTGCACCTGCTCCCGCTCATGGGCGCCTACGTCGTCGTGAGCTCGCTGGCCGCCGCGGTCGTGCGACGCGCCGGGGTGCGCGCCACGCTCGGCGCCGGGCTCGGCGCGACGCTCGTCGGCGTCCTCGTCCTGCACTCCACCGGCGCCGTGCGCGGCCCCGCCGACGCCGGTCTCGTCCTCGTCGGCGCCGGCCTGGGGCTGCTCATCGCCCCCACGACCGCCGTCGTCGTGGGCGGCGTCCCGGCGGAGCTGGCGGGGATGGCCGGCTCCGTGGTCACCACCGTCCGCCAGGTCGGCGCCGCCCTCGGGGGCAGCGTCCTGGGGACCGTCGTCACCCACCGCCTGCCCGAGCACGCCGGCGCCCTCACCCCCGCGGTCCACGACGGGTTCCTCGTCGCCGCCCTCGTCCTGCTCCTCGTCCTGCTGACCACGGCCGTGCTCCTGCGCCCGGCCGCGCGCACCGTCCAAGAAACCCCCGAAGGGATCCTCGCGTGAAGCTCACCGGAACCACCGCCCTCGTCACCGGCGGACTGCGCGGCCTCGGCGCCGCGTTCACCGCCGAACTCCTGGCCCGCGGCGCCACCCGGGTCTACGCCACCGCCCGCGCGGGCGGGGAGCACGACGACCCCCGCGTCGAGGTCGTCCGGCTCGACGTGAACGACGCCGCGGCCGTCGCCGGGCTCGCGGCGCGGGCCGGCGACGTCGACGTCGTCGTCAACAACGCCGGGGTGAGCACGGGGGCGGACCTGCTCACCGGCCCGCTCGACGACGTCCGCGCCGAGTTCGAGACCAACGTGTTCGGCCTCCTGCAGGTCGCCCGGGCCTTCGCGCCCGTGCTGGCCGCCAACGGCGGCGGCGCGCTCGTCGACGTCCACTCGGTCCTGTCCTGGGCCACGTCGGGCACCGGCTACCAGGCGTCCAAGGCCGCGGCGTGGGGCGTGACCAACGGGCTGCGCGCGCTGCTCGCCCCGCAGGGCACCCTCGTCACCGGCGTCCACCTCGGGTACACCGCCACCGACATGACGGCCGGCCTGGACGTGCCCAAGAACGACCCGCGCGACGTCGTGCGCGCCGCCCTCGACGGGGTGGAGCGCGACGAGCACGAGGTCCTGGCCGACGAGGTGTCCCGGCAGGTCAAGACGCTGCTGGCCGGTGACCCCGCGGGGCTGGTCCTGCCCCGCTGAGCGAACCGCCCGTTGACACGCCGCGGCCCGCCCCAGGAGGGTCGTGGCGTGCGGGCGTACGTCGAGGTGCTCACCCCGCGGGACCACCTCCTGCTGGCCGCCAGCGGACTGCTGGCCCGGGTCCCGCTGGCCGTCGTCGGGTTCTCCGCGCTGCTCGTGGTGCGGCGCAGCACGGGGGAGTTCGGGCTCGCCGGGGCGGTCTCGGCGGCGGTCGTCGCCTCGGGCGCGCTCGTCGGGCCCGCCCTCGGGCGCTGGGGCGACCGGCGCGGGCAGACCGTCGCCCTGCGCACGACGGCCCTCGTCGCGGTCCTCGGCGCGCTGCTGTTCGTGGCGGTGACCTCGCTCGACGCGCCGGCGTGGCTCGTGGTGCCCGCCGCCGTCGCCGTGGGGGCCGGGGCCGCGCCCGTCGGCTCGTTCACGCGCACGCGCTGGGCCCGCACCTACCCCCGGGACGGGGACCGCGCCGACCCCCGGCTCGCGACGGCGTTCGCCCTCGAAGGGGTCTTCGACGAACTCGTCTGGGTCGCCGGCCCGGCCCTGGCCTCGCTCGTCGCCGCCCTGGCCGACCCGCGGCTGGCGCTCCTGCTGGCCTGCGGCGCAGGCGCTGCGGGGTGCCTGGCGTTGTCCGCCCAGCGCCACGGCGCCCCCGTGGACACCGTCCGCACGCGGTCGTGGTCCCTGCCCGTCACGACCCCGGACGTCCTCGGGGTCCTGGCCGCGGGGTTCGCCGTCGGCGCGGTGTTCGGGCTGGCCGACCTGTCGGCGGTGGCGCTGACCACCGAGCGGGGGGTCCCCCAGCTCGCCGGGTCCGTCCTCGGCGCCGGGGCGCTGGGGGCCGTCGTGGGCGGCCTCGTCGTCGGGACGCTGCGACCAGTCGCCGACCCCCGGCGCGGGGCGGTGCTGACGTCGGTGTTCTTCGGCTGCGGGTACGCCGCCCTGGCCACCGTCCCCGGCGTCGTCGGGATCCTGCTGCTGAGCTTCGTCGCGGGCGCCACCTACGCGCCGTTCGGCGTCGCGGTGAACCGGCTCGTGGAACGGGCCGCCCCCGCGGCGCGCCTCACCGAGTCCCTGGCCTGGGTGAGCACCGCCGTCACCGCCGGGACGGCCGTGGGGACGGCGCTGGGCGGGCTCGTGGTCGACGCGGCCGGTGCGCGCGGCGGCTACCTCCTCGTCGCGCCGCTGGCGGCCCTGCCGTTCGTGTTCACCCTCGCCGGGACGCGGTGGGGATCGGCACGTTGACTCCGCGGTCCCCTTCAACGGGACCGGGGAGTCAACGTGCCGGAACCCCGGCCCTCACAGCGACGGGGCGACCAGCGCCTCGAACGCGTCGAGCTCGGCCAGGAACCCCTCCTTGACCTCGGCGCTCGCCCACGAGACCTCGATCGCGTTGCGCTGCAACTGGATCAGCTCGTCCGGGGTGAGGTCGGCCGCGCGCGTCAGGTGGACGAGGTTCTCCGTCACGTACCCCCCGAAGTAGGCCGGGTCGTCGGAGTTCACCGTGACCCGGACCCCGCGGCGCAGCAGGTCGGCGATGACCGGGGCCTTGGAGTCGGACGTGACGAACGAGTTCGAGATCGGGCAGCACGTCAGGCCCAGGCCCCGCCGGCGCACCAGCTCCAGCAGGCGCGGGTCCTCCACGACGTTCGTGCCGTGGTCGATGCGGTCCACCTCGATGTCCTCGATCACCTGCCGCAAGTGCTCGACGGTGTCCTCCTGGTCGACGTCGCAGTGCGCCGTCACCTTGAAACCCGCCGCCCGCGCCCGGGCGAACAGGTGGGCGAAGTCGGCCGGCGGGTGGCCGCGCTCGTCGGAGTCCAGGCCGATCCCCACGATCCGGTCGCCGAACTCCAGCATCTGCTCCACGACCGCCTCGGCCGAGGCCAGCGGCAGGTCGCGCACGAGGCACAGGATCAGCCCCGCGCTCATCCCGAACTCCCGCTCGGCGTCGACGACGGCGTCGTGGTAGCCGAGGACGACGTCCTCGAACGCGACCCCGCGCGCCACGTGCACCTGCGGGTCGAAGAACACCTCGGCGTGCCGGACGTTCTGCTGCGCGGCCTTCGTGAAGTACGCCATCGCCAGGTCGCGGAAGTCGGCGCGCGTCACCAGGACGTCCATCGCCGGGTAGTAGACGGCCAGGAACGAGGCGAGGGAGTCGAACGCGTACGTCGCCCGCACCTCCTCCACCGTCGTCTGGCCGAGGTCGACGCCGTTGCGGCGGGCCAGTTCCAGCTTCAGCTCGGGTTCGAGGGTCCCTTCGAGGTGCAGGTGGAGCTCGACCTTGGGCAGGGCGGCGCTGAACGCGGCGAGGTCCATGGCCCCATCCTGCCGCCCGGCCCCCGCCCCGGCGCACGCCGGACGGGCCGCAGCGCAAACGTCACACGCGCGAAACCTGCACGGTCGGTCCGCGGGGGAGCATCGGTCCACGGCTGACCCTCGGCGGGAGGAACCGACGTGCTGCACGCGGACGTGGTGGACGGACTGGTGGACGGACCGGAACTCGACGAACGGCTCACCGACCCCCAGGCGGCGCTGGTCGTCGCCCGGCGGCGGGCGGCGGCGCGCGGTGTCGCGCCCCGGCACCTGGCCGGGCTGGCGGTCGCCCGCGCGCGGGCCCGCCGTGGCGGCCCCGGACCCGTCGACGACGCGGACCTGCTCGTCGCCGACGTCGCGGTGCGCGCCGCGGCCGGCCCCCGCCCCGCCCGCACCTACGTCCCCCGCGCCGGGCACGCCGGCACCGTGCTGTTCCTGCACGGCGGCGGCTGGGCCCTGGGCGACCTGGACACCGACGACCACCTGTGCCGGGCGCTGGCCGTCCAGGCGGGGGTCGCCGTCGTCAGCCTCGCCTACCGGCTGGCGCCCGAGCACCCGTTCCCCGCCGGCCTCGACGACGCCGCGACCGTCCTGGGCGACCTGGCCGACGGCTCGTTCCCCGCGCCGGCCGGTCCGCTGACGGGTCCGCTGGCCGTGGCGGGCGCGGGGGCCGGCGGGCAGCTGGCGGCCCTGCTGGCCCTGCACTGCCGCCGGCCGCACACCCCGGCCGTGCGGCACCAGCTGCTGTTCTGCCCCCTGCTGGACGGCGACCTGACGCGCGGGTCGCACCAGCGGTACGGCGACGGCGGCCTCGGCCTCGGCGTGGAGGACCTCGCCTGGTTCTGGCGCATGTACGTGCCCGACCGCGCGGCGCGGCGCCTGCCGCGGGTCTCGCCGCTGCGCACCCCCGACCTCACCGGGTCGGTGCCGGCCACCGTCGTGGTCGCCGGGGCGGACCCGGCGCGCGACGAGGGCCTCGCCTACGCCCGGGCCCTGCGGGAGGCGGGCACCCGGTGCCGGCCGGTCCTGGTGGAGGGGGTGCCCCACGGGTTCGCCGGGGACCCCGAGCTCGCGGCGGGGGAGCGCGCCGTGCGGGCCGCGGCCGAGCACCTGCGGGCCACCTTCGACGCGCCGCGCGTCGTCGACCTGCGCGACCGTCAGCCGGTGAGCGCCCGACAGCCTTTCTAGAACCGGCCCGTAGCAACGCTGGGTACGGCAAGATGCCTCTCCGTGAGCGTCGTTGCGAGGGGTCCACGGCGCCACCCGGCACCGGGACGGGCCGGGGCGGACGTCGACCCCGCCGCGCGCCCCGACCCCCGCGCCGCCCCCGCCACGCGGCTCCTGCTCGCCGGCGCCGCCCTCTACGGGCTCGTCTGCGCCGCCGCCGCCCTCGGCCTGGTCCCCGCCGGAACCGGTCGCCTCGCCGACGCCACCCTCGGCAACGTCGTGGAGCTCGGCGTCCTCGTCGCGCTCACCCGGCGGGCCCGGCGCAGCCGCGGGAGCGACGGGTACTGGACGCTGCTCGCCGTCGGCGTCGGCGCCTACTGCGTCTCGGAGGTGGCCTTCGACGTCGCCGAGGCCGTCCTCGGACGCGGCGTGCGGGACGTCACCGGCCTCGAGCTCGGCTACGTCGTCGGCTACGGGGCGCTGCTGGCCGCCGCCGTACGGCTCGTGTGGGTCGGTGCCCGGCGCTGGCGCGTGGGCTACGTCGCCGAGGCCCTCGGGATCCTGCTGATCACCGTCGCCCTGGCCCAGGAGTACGTGGTCCACCCCCTCGTCGCCGGCGGCCGGCCCTCGGCCCTGGTCGCGTCGTGGGTCACGCTCGTCGTCCTCGACGCCCTCCTGCTCGCCGGCAGCGTCGTCGTCGCCGCCCGCTCCGGGCGCGCCTGGTGGCTGCCGGCCGCCGGGTTCGGCCTGCTCACCGCCGCGGACACGACCTTCACCGTCGTCTCCCTCACCGGCCGCTACGCCCCCGGCAGCGGGGTCGACGCGATCGCCGTCGCCGGCCTGACCCTCCTGGGCGTCGCCGCGCTGCGGATCCGGACCCCCTCCGCCGCCAGCGGGCGCAGCCGGCTCTCCATCGTCGTCACCCCCGCCGTCGTCCTGCCCACCGGCTTCGGGCTGCTCGTCGTCGACCACGTCGACCGGCTCAGCGGGTCCGCCGTCTGGCTCACCGCCGGGGCCTGCGCCGCCGCGCTCGTCCGGCTCGTCCTGTCGCAGTCCGAGCTCCTCGAGCTCGCCACCCTGCGCCGCGAAGCCCTCACCGACGACCTCACGGGCATCGCCAACCGCCGCGCGCTGCTCGCCGACCTCGAACGCCGCTGCGCCGCCGACGCCCCCTTCGCGCTCGCCATCGTCGACCTCGACCGGTTCAAGGAGGTCAACGACGGCCTCGGCCACGCCGCCGGGGACGAGCTCCTGCGCCAGGTCGTCGGCCAGCTCCTGCAGGCCGCGCCGGAGCCCGCCGTCGTGGCCCGCCTCGGTGGCGACGAGCTCGCCCTCGTCCTGCCGGGCACCGCGGGGGAGGCCGCCGTCGCCGACGTCGTCGCCGTGCACGCGGCGATGGTCCGCTCGTACGTCCTGCTCGGGCACCGCGTCCACGTCGCCGCCAGCCTGGGCGTCGCCAGCTTCCCCGTCGACGCCCAGCGCCCCTCCGACCTGCTGCGCTGCGCCGACATCGCCATGTACGAGGCCAAGACCCTCGGCGGGGCCGTGTGCGCGTTCGGCACGGGCGAGGCCGGCGCGGGCCGTACGCGCCCCAGCCTGACCCTCATGACGCAGCTGCGCTCCGCCCTCGGCCTCGTCGAGGCCGCCGACGCCGACTGCGGCCAGCTCGTCGTGCTGTTCCAGCCGCAGCTCGACCTTGCCCGCGACGCCGTCTGCGGCGCCGAGGCCCTCGTGCGCTGGGACCACCCCGAGCTCGGCGTGCTCACCCCCGCCGAGTTCCTCGACGAGGCCGAACGGCACGGCCTCATGGGCCACCTCACCCACCACGTCCTCGACCGGGCCCTGGCCGCCGCGGCCGGCTGGCCCACCCGCTCCGGCGACCAGCGGCTGCGGCTGGCCGTGAACCTGTCGGCCACCAACCTGCTCGATGTCGACCTGCCCGCCCGCGTCGCCGGGCTGCTGCACCGCCACGGCCAGGACCCCGGGACGCTCGTCCTGGAGATCACCGAGACCGTCCTCATGAGCCGGTCCCCCCGCACCCGCTCGGTGCTGGAGGGGCTGCGCGCGCTGGGGGTGGGCCTGTCCATCGACGACTTCGGGACCGGGTACTCCTCGCTGGCCTACCTGAAGGAACTGCCCGTCGAGGAGGTCAAGCTCGACCGCAGCTTCGTCGCCGACATCGCCCACGACGACCGCTCGGCCGCCATCGTGGCCTCCACGATCTGGCTCGGGCACCGGCTCGGGGTCCGCATCGTCGGCGAGGGGGTCGAGACCGCACGGACCCTGGAGGTCCTGCGCGGCCTGCGGTGCGACACGACGCAGGGTTTCCTGCACTCGCGGCCGCTGGTCGCGGACGAGTTCGAGCGGTGGCTCGCGGCCCGCCGCGCCGGGGTCGGCACCGCGCCGTAGGGTCCGGCGTGTGACTGTTCCCCTGAAGAAGCTGCACGACGGCGTCGAGATCCCCCAGCTGGGGTTCGGGGTCTGGCAGGTCCCCCCGGAGCAGACGGCCGAGGTCGTCCTGCAGGCCCTGCAGGCGGGGTACCGCCACATCGACACCGCCGCCGGGTACGGCAACGAGGCCGGTGTCGGTGACGCCCTGCGCGCCAGCGGGATCGCCCGCGAGGACGTGTTCATCACCACCAAGCTCGCCAACAGCGAGCACGGCCGGGACAAGACCCTCGCCGCCTTCGACGACTCGATGGCCAAGCTCGGCCTCGACTACCTCGACCTCTACCTCATCCACTGGCCCACGCAGGCCGACGACTACGTCGAGACCTGGCAGGCGTTCGAGGAGATCAAGGCCTCCGGGCGCGTGCGCACCATCGGGGTCTCGAACTTCCAGAAGACCCACCTGCGCAAGCTCCTCGACGAGACCGGCACCGTCCCGACCGTCAACCAGGTCGAGGTCCACCCCTACCTCGTGCAGTCCGACCTGCGCGGTTTCAACGACGAGCACGGCATCGCGACCGAGGCCTGGAGCCCGCTGGCGCAGCGCCTGAACCTCGTCGGGGACCCGGTCGTCACCGGCATCGCCGGCGACCTCGGCCGCACCCCCGCCCAGGTCGTCATCCGCTGGCACCTGCAGCAGGGCAACATCGTCATCCCCAAGTCCGTCACGCCCGAACGCATCGTCGCGAACTTCGACGTCACCGGGTTCGAGCTGAGCGACGACCAGGTCGCGGCGATCACGGCCCTGGACCGCGACGAGCGCACCGGCCCGGACCCCGACGTCTTCGGCTGACCGACCGGGCCGCGCCGGGCGGCGTCAGGTCGGGTCAGCTCAGGGCGAGCTCGAACCACACGGTCTTGCCCGTGGCGGCCGTGTCCGAACCCCACCGGCGGGCGAGGGTGTCGACGAGCGCGACACCCCGTCCGCCGGTCGCCGTCGGCGGCACGTGCCGCACCAGCGGCCGTCCCGGCCCGCCGTCGCTCACCGAGACCCGCACCGACCCGTCGAGCCGGCGGAACCGGACCTCGATGGGCTCGCCGCCGTGCCGGACGGCGTTCGTCACCAGCTCCGTCGTCAGCAGCTCCAGCGTCTGCTGCGCCTGCCGGGTCAGCGACAACGAGGAGACCTGCTCGCGCAGCCACGACCGCGTGCGCCGAGCAGCCGACGGGTCAGCCCGCAGCTCCAGACGCGTCATGCCACCTCGGTTCGTCCCGGCAACCCCGTGCCCCGTTCGACGTCTCCAACTCTGGCACCGCGCGCCGCACAGGCAACCCGGGCGGGGGACGCTGATGCCGACGCGCGGTCAGACCAGCGATGATGCACCGGTGCAGGACGCGCCGGGCGAGCAGGGCCCTCTCGAAGCGGTCAGCGAGCTGGCCGAGACCACCCTGCTGCCCGCCCGCCCCGACGCCGACCTGGACCGGTTCGCGCGCCTGGGCACCACCGCCCTCGGCACCCCCGTCGCCCTCGTCTCCATGGTCAGCCGCCACGGGCAGGTGTTCCCCGGGTCCGTCGGCCTGCCCGAACCGTGGCAGAGCGCGCGCGAGACGCCGCTGACCCACTCCCTGTGCCAGCACGTCGTCACCTCCGGCAAGCCGTTCACCGTCGAGGACGCCCGCCTGGACCCCCTGACCCGCGACTCCCTGGCCATCCCCGACCTCGGCGTCGTCGCCTACGCCGGTGTCCCGCTGCGCCTGCCCGACCCGCGCACCGGTGTCGCCGCCCCCGACGCCCCCGTCGTCGGCGTCCTGTGCGCCATCGACGGCGCACCCCGGTCGTGGACGAGCGAGCAGCTCGGGGTCCTGGAGGACCTCGCGGCGGCATGCGCGGCCGAGCTCGGCCTGCGTCTGCTCGAGGAGCGCAACCGGCTGCTGCTCAGCCTCGGGGACGCGCTCGTCGGCGCCCGCACCGTCGAGGAGGTCAGCGCCACCGTCGCCGCCGTGACCCGCTCCGAGCTCGGCGGGGCGTGGTCGGGGCTGCTGCTGCCCGACGGGCCCCGCCGGCTGCGCTTCGTCGACCTCGACACCCTGCCGCCCGGCACGTCCGCGGCCTGGCGGACCATCGACCTCGACGCCCCCGTCCCCTCCGCGGCCGCCGCCCGCGAGCGCCGCCCGCTCCTGTTCGCCGACGTGGCCGAGCTGCGCGCGGCGTTCCCCGACGTCGAGGGCAAGGCGGCGATGCCTGACTTCGCGGCCTCGGCCTACCTCCCGCTGCTCGTGCAGGACCGGCTCGTCGGGGTGCTGTGCCTGGTCTGGGAATCGCCCCGCCAGACCCTGGAGGCCGAGGCCGACGTGTGGAGCGCGCTGGCGCGGTTCACCGCCCAGGCCCTGGACCGGGCGACGCTCGACGCGGACCGGCGCTCGCGCGCGCACGTGCTGCAGGCGTCCCTGCTGCCGCGGCTGCCGGAGGCGACCGGGCGGCTGCAGGTGCGGGGCCGGTACGTGCCGGCCTCGCGCGAGGACCAGATCGGCGGGGACTGGTACGACGTCGTCGTCGGCTCCGGGGCCGACCCGGGGTCCGCGACGCTGGTGCTGGGCGACGTCGTGGGGCACGACATGGCCGCCGCGGCGACCATGGCCCAGGTCCGGGGGCTGCTGCGGGCCTTCGTGTGGGAGGGCGGCCCCTCACCCACCGGGCCGGTGGAGCGGCTGGACCGGGCGCTGGCCGGGCTGGGCATCGACGCGCTCGCCACGCTCGTCGTGGCCTGCGTGCAGGACACCACCGACGGGTTCGTCGTGCGCTGGACCAACGCGGGGCACCCGCCGCCGGTGCTGCTGCTGCCCGACGGGCGCACCGAGCTGCTCGACGCCGCCTCGGACCTCCTGGTGGGGCTGGTGCCGGAGTCCCCGCGGCACGAGCACGTCGTGACGGTCCCGGCGGGCTCGACGCTGGTGCTCTACACCGACGGGCTCATCGAGCACCGGGGCCGCAGCCTGGCCGGTGGCCTGGACCGGGTGCGGGAGTCGTTGCGGCGCGGCCGGTCGCTGGAGCTGGACGAACTGCTGGACGTGCTGCTGGCCGAGCTGGTGGGCAACTGGGGCGAGGACGACTGCGCCCTGCTGGCGGTGCGGTTCCCGTGAGCGGGCAGCTCACCGACGTCGCCGGGCTGCAGGTCGGGCACCTCACGCGCCGCGGGGACGGCTGGCTCACGGGGGTCACCGTCGTCCTCACCCCGCCGGGCACGGTCGGCGGGGTCGACGTGCGCGGCGGCGGCCCGGGCACCCACGAGACCGACGCGCTGGACCCGCGGACCCTCGTGCCCACCGTCGACGCCGTCGTGCTCACCGGCGGGTCGGCCTACGGGCTCGTCACGGCCCACGGCGTGCAGCGCTTCCTCGCCGAGCGCGGCCGCGGGTTCGCCGTGGGCGACGGGCCCGGGGAGGTCGTCCCGATCGTGCCCGCCGCCGCCGTCTTCGACCTGGGCCGCGGCGGGGTGTTCGCCCACCACCCGACGGAGGCCATGGGGTACGCGGCGGCGGCCGCGGCCACCGGCGGCGACGTGGCCCGCGGGGTCGTGGGCGCCGGGACGGGCGCGCTCGTGGGGGGCCGGTTCAAGGGCGGGGTCGGGACCGCGTCCGCCCGGGCCGGCGGGTGCGTCGTGGCGGCGCTGGCGGTCGTCAACGCCGTCGGGCTGCCGGTCGGGGCCGTCGCGGCGGGACCGGTCGTGCCCGGGCCGCTGAACACCACCCTGGTCGTCGTCGGCACCGACGCAGCGCTCGACCCCGCGGAGACCTCGCGGACGGCGACCGCGGCCCACGCGGGCCTGGCGCGGGCGCTGGACCCCGTCCACACCCTCGCCGACGGCGACACGGTGTTCGCCCTGGCGACGGGGGGCGTGGCGCTCGCGGACGATCGGCGGGAGCGGGTGGGGCAGCTCGTGGAGCTCCAGCGGGTCGCCGCCGACGTCGTGCGCGAGGCGGTGCTGGACGGGGTCGCCGCGGCCGAGGACGTCGGCGACTGGCCGCGCTTCCCCCTTCCCTGAGCCCCCACCTCCCTCCGCGATCGAGGAATCCCTCGCCGCGATCGAGGAACAGTGCGCGGTGGGAGGCCGGTGTCGTCCTTGATCGCGGTGAGGGATTCCTCGATCGCGGGGGTCAGCTGCCGGTGCGCAGGTCGATCGTGCGGTGCACCCGGCCGGCGGGGGAGGCGGCGCGCACGCGGCCCTTCCCGGCGCCCTTGGCCTCGTACATGGCCTGGTCGGCCTGCTGCAGGACGCGGGTGGCGTCCTGCCCGGCGTCGGCCATGGCCAGGCCCACGCTGATGCCGACGTCGAACCGCCAGCCGGCGACGGGGAACGGGTCGGCCATGGCGGCCACGACGCGGTCGGCGATGTCGCGGGCGGCGTCCTCGTCGGGCAGGTCGGGGCAGACGATCGCGAACTCGTCGCCGCCGATGCGGGCGACGGTGTCCCCGGGGCGCACGGCGGCGGTGAGGCGGTCGGCGACGTCGATGAGGACGTGGTCGCCGGCGGCGTGACCGCCGGTGTCGTTGACGGGTTTGAAGTCGTCGAGGTCGCAGTACAGCAGCGCGACCCGCTCGCCGCTGCGGGCGGCGGCCGACAGCGCGTGCCGCACCCGGTCCTCCAGGAGGGTGCGGTTGGGCAGCCCGGTCAGCGGGTCGTGCAGGGCCGCCTCGCGCAGGCGGCGCTGGACGAGCCGGCGCTGGGTGACGTCGGCGACCTGGACGACGGCGCCGACCTCACCGGGGCGGCCGTCGTCGCCGGGGGTCGGCCAGGCCGCGGCGGCCAGTTCGAGCCAGATCTCGCCGTCGCCGTGCTGGAGCTCGGCGTGCCAGTGCGCCTGGCGGCCCTGGCCCACCTCGCGGGCCATCTCGGTGACGGCCTCGACGAAGACCTCGCGGTGCTCGGGGTGGACCTGCTCGGACCAGTCCGAGCCGACGGGGACGTCGACGCCGAGCATCGACTGCAGGCGTTCGTTGACGCGGGCGACGACGGCGGAACCGTCGGGGCGCAGGCGCAGCAGGGCGACGCCGAGCAGGGCGTCGTCGAAGGTGCGGCGGAAGACCTCCTCGCGCCGGCCGGCGAGGTCGGCGGCCCGTTCGCGGGAGCGGACGACGAGGGACATGACGAGGGCGACGGCGCCGGAGGTGAACAGCAGCGCCTGCAGGACGACGGAGCCCTGCGGGCCGAGCTCGCGGTAGGGGCCGAGGTGGGCGGCGGTGCCGCTGGTGGCGACGACGGCGACGACGAGCTGGCACGTCAGGGCGCGGCCGACGCCGAGGCGGGCCGCGCCCCACAGGATGGGGACGACGACGAGGAAGGACCAGGGGCCGGGGGCGGAGTTCCAGAAGACGGCGGCGGACACGCCCGCGGAGACGGCCAGGACCAGCAGCCACTCCGTCAGGGCCGCGCGGGAGCGTCGCGCGTCCCCGGTCTCGGGCCGCTGCGGCACGAGCAGCGCGGGCGCGAGCAGCAGGATCCCGAGCAGCTGGCTCAGGGCGTAGGGACCGGCGGGGCCGGCGGTCTGCACGAGCAGGGCGGAGGTGGCGACGCCGGCGACCGCGCCGGCGGTCAGCCGCCACGCGTCGCGGCCCCGTCGCAAGCGCGCAGACTCCCCTCGGCCGAGTGCGGAGACCAGCGCTGCGCCGACCCCGCACTGCAGCGCCTGCGCGCTCGCGAACACCGCCGTGTCGGACCTGTCCAGCTGCAGGAGGTGGCAGGCGGCCACCGTCCCCACGAGCGTCCCGGCGACGCACCACCACCGCCGGGCCGGGCGGCGCACCGCCAGGGCCAGGGCTGCCCCCGCAGCCGGCCACCAGACGACGTCGGCGGGGCTGGAGGCCCCGACGAGCGCGGGCACCACCGTGGACAGGACGGCCACGACGGCGGCCGTCGTGATCGCGAGCCGCAGCCCGCCGCCGCGCACGCGGGCGGCGGGGTGGGTGACGCGGCCGGGGGCACCCGTCCGGTCCTGCTGCGGTCTGGCGATCATGCCCTGCTCCTCGGCAGGTCCGCGCGGTTCCTTGAGTGCTCCGTCCGGGTGAATCCGGATCGTGTCCGAAACGTCACCCGGTAACCGTAAGTGACTATGCGTCACGTTGCGCTGCATCGGGGCCGCGTCGCGCGTCGCCGGGGCCGGCGTCGGACGCGGGACACTGGTCGGGTGAGCACCCCGCACTCCTCCCACTGGGGCGCGTTCTCCGCGCAGACCACCGACGACGGGGTGGTGGTCACCGCGCACCCCGACGACCCCGAGCCCTCGGCGCTGCTGGCCAACGTGCCCGTGGCCGCCACCCCCACGGCCCGGGTGCTGCGCCCGCACGTGCGGCGCGGGTGGTGGGAGGACGGCCCGGGCCCCGACGAGCGCCGCGGCCGCGACGAGTTCCTCCCGGTGGAGTGGGACGAGCTGCTGGACCGGGTGGCCGCGGAGTACACCCGCGTCCTGGGCGACCACGGGCCCCGCGCGGTGTACGCGGGCTCGTACGGCTGGGCCAGCGCGGGCCGGTTCCACCACGCCCAGAGCCAGCTGCACCGGTTCTCCCACGTGCTCGGCGGCGCCGTCCGCTCGTCGTGGACGTACAGCCACGGCGTCGGGGAGGTCCTGCTGCCCCACGTCGTCGGCAACCAGGAGCCGCTGCTGTCCCCGACGTCGTGGGCCAGCGTCGAGGAGAGCACCGACCTCGTCATCGCCCTCGGCGGGCTGCCCGCGAAGAACTCCGAGGTCGCCTCCGGGGGCATCAGCCGGCACGAGGTCGCGGGCCGCCTGCGCGGGGCCCGGGCCCGCGGCGCCGAGTTCGTCCTCGTCTCCCCGCTGCGCGACGACCTGGCCGCCGAGCTCGGCGCGCAGTGGCTCGACGTCGTCCCCGGGACCGACGCCGCGCTGCTGCTGGCGCTGTGCCACGTGCTGCTGACCGACGGCACGTACGACCGGGAGTTCCTGGCCACGTGCACGCACGGGGCGGACGAGTTCCTGGCCACCCTCGCCGACCGGACCCCCGAGTGGGCCGAGGCGATCACCGGGATCCCGGCCGCGACGATCCGCGACCTCGCCCGGCGCGCGGTCCGCGGCCGCACGATGGTCACGGTCAGCTGGTCCGTGGCCCGCACCCGCTTCGGTGAGCAACCCCTGTGGGCGGCCGTCGCGTTCGCGGCCATGCTCGGCCAGATCGGGTTGCCCGGCGGGGGCTTCGGGCACGGCTACGCCTCGACGGGCGGCGTCGGGAAGCGGGCGGGGTCCTACCCGCTGCCGACCTTCCCGCAGTTCGCGGACCCGCTGCGCGTGCGGATCCCCGTCGCCCGGATCGCCGACGCGCTCCTGCACCCGGGGGAGGCGTACGAGGTCGACGGCCGCCACGAGACCTACCCGCACCTGCGGCTCGTGCACTGGGCCGGTGGCAACCCGTTCCACCACCACCAGGACCTGCAGCGGCTGCAGCGCGCGTTCCGCGCCGCCGAGACCGTGATCGTCCACGAACCGTTCTGGACGTCGACGGCCCGGCACGCCGACGTCGTGTTCGCCTCGACGACGACGCTGGAGCGCGACGACGTCGGCGCCGCGCGCTACGACGACCGGCTCATCGCGATGGGCCGCGTCCACGAACCCCTCGGGCAGGCCCGCGACGACTACGCGACCCTGTCCGGGCTCGCCGAGCGGCTGGGAGTCGGCCCGCGGTTCACCGAGGGACGCACCGCGCCGCAGTGGGTGGAGCACCTCTACGAGCAGTGGCGCTCGGGGCCGGCCGCCCGCGCGGGGATCGACGCCCCGCTCTACCCGGAGTTCGTGGCCGCGGGGGAGTTCGTGCTGCCCGCCGAACCCGCCGAGAAGGTGATGTTCGCCGGCTTCCGCGCCGACCCGGCGAGGTTCCCGCTGCGCACGCCCAGCGGCCGGATCGAGCTGCACTCCGAGACGGTCGCGGGTTTCGGGTACGACGACTGCCCCGGCCACCCCGTGTGGCTGGCGCCCGAGGAGGTCCCCGACCCCGAGTTCCCCCTGCACCTCGTCGCCAACAACCCCGCCACCCGGCTGCACAGCCAGCTCGACCACGGCGCCACGTCGCAGGCCGGGAAGGTCGCCGGCCGCGAACCGGTGCGGATGCACCCCGCGGACGCGGCGGACCGGGACCTGCGCGACGGCCAGGTCGTCGTCCTGCGCAGCCGGCGGGGCAGCTGCCTGGGCGGGCTCGTGGTCTCCGGCGCGGTGCGCCGGGGCGTGGTGCAGATGTCGACGGGCGCCTGGTTCGACCCCGTCGCCGGCGCCGAGGCGGGCGTGACGTGCGGTCACGGCAACGTCAACGTGCTCACCCGCGACGTCGGGTCGTCGCGGCTGGCGCAGGCCTGCACCGGCCAGCACGCGACGGTCCAGGTGAGCGCGTTCGCGGGGGTCGCGCCGCGGGTGACGGTGTTCGACCAGCCCTGACCCCGGCCCGGAAACCGCTGGTCCCGGGGGCGGGGCCGCGACACCCTGGGACGGGTGATCCCCGTCGAGCTGCACCCCTTCGCCGCCCTGCGCGCCGTCGTCGCCCACCCCGACGGCGACGTCGAGCTGCGCGCCGGGGACCTCGACGGCGTCCTCGAGCTCGCGCGGGTGGCCGCCCGCGGCGTCCACGGGCCCGGCGAGCACCCGTTCAGCACCCCGTGGACCGACTGCGACCCCGCCGAGCGGGCCCGCCGCACCTTCCGCTGGCAGCTCGGCGGGTGGAGCTCGTGGACGCCGCAGGACTGGCGCCTGGACCTCGTCGTCCGCCGCGGCGGGACCGTCGTCGGCACCCAGTCGCTGGAGGCGCGGCACTTCCGGGAGCTGCGCGAGGTCGTCACGGGCTCCTGGCTCGGCCTGGAGCACCAGGGCCGCGGTACCGGGGGGCTCATGCGGGCCGCCGCGCTGCACCTGGCCTTCGCGGGCCTGGGCGCCACGAGCGCCCGCAGCGACGCGTTCGTCGACAACCCGCGCTCGCTGGGCGTCTCGCGCCGGCTCGGCTACGTCGACGACGGCGTCAGCCGCGTCCTGCGGGACGGGGTCCCGGCCGTCCAGCAGCGGTTGCGGCTGGACGCGGCGGGCTGGACCGCCCGCGAGCGCCCGGCGGTCCACCTGGAGGGGGTGGAGCCTGTGCTCGCGGCCCTCACATAGCGTGATCGCGCGAGAACTTCAAGGTTCTGCGTCACACGTACCCCTGAACGGGTCGGAAGGTTGGGCCGGGTGGGGCATCATGGGCCTCCGACTCCGGTGCGCCCACCCGCGGTGGGTGGGCAGCACCGCCGAAGGTGCGGAGGTGCCGCAGGTGACGACCGAGGGATGGCCGGACGACAGGCTCACCTCTTCCGACGTCCCGTCCCTGGTCCGCCACCACGCGGGCCCGGCGGACGACCCGGACCGGTTCGAGCTCCTCGGTGAGGCCGACTCGGCCGACGAGGCGTGGCACGTCCTGGACCACCGCGCGGCCACGGGCGAGGCGCTGTTCACGCTCGCGGCGCTGCGGCCGGCGGCGGACGGCCTGGAGGTCCTGCACGACGACGCCGACGACGCCGGGGACGACGCGGGAGCGGGCGTCCCGCCGGAGGTGCTGTGGCGCGAGCGGGCCGCGGGCCTGGCGCGGGTGCGGCACCCGCGGCTGGCGGGGGTCGTCGGGACGTTCAGGGGGCCGGCCCCGCACCGCCCCGGCCACGTCGACCGCACCGGCGGCGAGTGGGACTACGCCGTCCTGGAGCAGGCCGCGGGCCGGTCGGTGGCGGACTGGCTGCGCGACGACCCGGGCGCCGGGGTCCAGGACCGCTTCGCCGTCCTGGCGACGGCCGCGGGGGTGCTGACCGACCTGCACCGCGGTTCCGAGGACGCGCCGCCGCTGGTCCACGGGGACATCACGCCGCGTTCGGTCCGGTTGGGCGGCTTCTGGCCCGCCGACGGGGTCCGGCTCTCCGGCGCCAGCCTCGGCGGTCCGCGCCGCGGCCCGGTCCCGGGGCGCTCGACGGCCTACACCGCCCCCGAGGTCCGGGCGGGCGCGCTGCCGACCGCGGCCGGCGACGTGTTCGGCTTCGGCGCCACGGCCGTGTTCCTGCTGACGGGCACCCCGCCGGCGACCTCGCCCGAGGGCGACGTCGACCCGGCGCTGGTGCGCCGGCAGCTGGCGGCGGCGGCGTTGACGGCACCCCACCCGGGCCTGGCGGACCTGCTGCTGCAGGCCCTGTCGCCCGACCCCGCGCAGCGTCCGGACCGGTTGCCCGCGTGGGTGAACGGGATGCGCGCCTTCGTCGAGCCCCGGCCGTCGCTGGACCTGCGCGGCGGGGCGGGAGCGGCGGCGGACACCGACTTCCCGGCGATCGGACCCGTGCGGCCGGCGCGGTCGGTGCGGTCGCTGCCGAAGCGGCCGGTCGTCGTCGTCGTCGGCGCGCTGCTGCTGGCGACCGCGGGGACGGCCGTGGCGATCGCGGCGGTCCAGCAGGGCCGGCTGAGGGACGTCCCCAACCCCGTGGCGATCGTGCAGCCGCCGGACGCGACGTCGGCCGCGCCGACGACGAGCGCCCCCCAGCCGTCGACCGCGGCGGCGCCGGGGTCCGGCACCCAGGGCGGCGCGTCCAGCACCGACGGCCCGGCCTCGACGTCCCGGGCCCCCAGGCCGGCGACCACCGCGGGGACGCCCTCGACGGCCCCGGGGACCAGCGCGGGAGCCCCGACGGGCGGTGCACCCGCGACGAGCGCGGTCCCCGGGAGCGCCCCGGGGCAGGGGCAGTCCGTCCCGGTCCCGCCGGTCGTCGTCCCGCCGCCGGTGACGACCCCGCCCACGGTCCCGCCGACGACGGTCGCCCCGCCGCCGACCGGTCCGGACGTCGTCGTGCCGGGCAACCCGCGCCCGGGGATCAGCACGACCCCGCCCGTCGTCACGACCCCGCCGACGACGACCCCGCCGCCGCCGGTCGTGGTCCCCCCGGTCGTGGTCCCGCCCCCGACGACCACCGACCCGGTGACGCCGACGCAGACGCAGTCGACGACGCCGCCCGTGGTGACGACCCCGCCGCCGGCCCCCTCCGACAGCCCCACCGGGACCGACCCGCTCCTGCCCCGCAGCCGGTGACCGCGCTCGCGCCCACCTCAGACGGGTGAGCGCGAGCGGCCGCGGCCTTGGGCGAGCCCGCACAGCACGTACCCGGCGCCGAGGACGACGGCGACCGGGCCCAGCCGCCCGTCGGCCGGCACGAGCAGCACCGCCGCCCCGCACGCCAGGCAGTAGCTGACGTTGAACACCAGGTCGTAGGCGGTGAACACCCGCCCGCGGTAGGCGTCGTCGACGCTGCGCTGCACCACGGTGTCGACACCGATCTTCGCGCCCTGCCCGCCGAGGCCCAGCAGTCCCGCGGCCACGGCCAGCAGGAGCGGCGACGTCGTCCGCCCCAGCACCACCTGCCCGAGACCGGCGACCAGCAGGCATACCGCGATCCACCGGTGCACCCGTCCCGCCCTCGCCGCCCACGGCGCGAGGACGGCCGCGAGGCCGGAGCCGACCGCGACCGCGAACAGCAGCGTCCCCAGGGCCGCCAGCCCCGCCGAGGGGTCCTGCGCGGGGGCCAGCGTGCGCCGGCACAGCACGACCATCGCGACCGTCGTGAGCCCGAACGACCACCGGTGCCACGCCACGAGCCCCAGCGCCGCCGCCGCGGGCCGCCGCTCACGCAGGTGCCGCACCCCCGCGGCCACGTCGCGCGCGCTCGCGCGCAGCCCCCGCCGCGTCCCGGCCGCCTGCCCGGGAGGCGGGCCCAGCAGGGCCGCCGGGAAGCGCAGCGCGACCAGACCCGCCGCGGCGTAGGCGAGGGCCGCGACCGCGAGCGCGGCCACGTCGGCGCCCGACCCGGGGCCGACGGCCGCCGTCACCGCGACGGCCACCACCGCGCCGAACCCGGCGGCCACCGTCCCGGCCGTCGGCGTCACCGAGTTCGCCAGCACGAAGCGGTCCGGGGTCACGACGTGCGGCAGTGCCGCCGACAGCCCCGCCAGCAGCGCCCGGTTCACCGACAGCACCGCCAGCGCCAGCACCCCGACCACGACGTCGGGGGCGCCGCCGGCCAGGGCCGCCGCCCCCAGCAGCGCGATCGCGGCCCGCAGCAGGTTCCCGAAGCCCAGCACCGAGCGCCGCGAGCGCCGGTCCAGCAGCACCCCCGCCCACGGCCCCACGACCGTGAAGGGCAGCAGCAGCACCGCCGCCGCGAACGCCACCGCCGCCGGGGTGGCCTGCCGCTCGGGGGAGAAGAAGAACAGCGACGCCAGCCCGGCCTGGAACACCCCGTCCGCGGTCTGACCGGTGAGGCGCACGGCCATCAGGTGCTGGTAGCGGCGGGTGCGCACCAGAGCGGTGAGTTCGTGGAGGACCCCTGCCGGTGCTGACACGGCGTCACCGTAGCGAGGGTGTGGAGATCGGGTGCGAACCCCTTCCGGGGGACACGCACGACGGGTGGCCCCCGCGCGCCCACGCATACTGGGACGGCCGCTGCCGATGGAACGGCGGCACACCGACCGAGATCACGAGCAGATCCAGCACGGGATCCAGACCGCCGGAGGACCAGACCGCAGTGGCTTCGCGACGCCCCGCTCCCACCCGTCGACCCGCCCGTCGACCCGCCCGGCGTCCGCGTCGGCGCAAGGTGCTGGGCTGGGTCCTGGGCCTCCTGCTGACGGGCCTGGTGCTCGCCGTCGGCGGGTTCGCCGCCGCCTACGCGCTGGTGAAGGTCCCGGACCCGAACACGCTCGCCGACGCCCAGACGAGCACCGTCTACTTCAGCGACGGGACGACGAAGCTCGGGACGTTCGCGGCGCTGAACCGGCAGAACGTGACGCTGGACCAGGTGCCCGAGCCCGTGCAGAAGGCCGTGCTGGCCGCCGAGGACCGCACCTTCTACGAGAACCGGGGCGTCTCCCCGACGGGCATCGCGCGGGCGCTGTGGAGCAACGTCAGCGACGGCACCAGCCAGGGCGGGTCGACCCTCACCCAGCAGTACGTCAAGAACTACTACCTGACGGACGCGCACTCCTACCGGCGCAAGTTCGAGGAGTTCTTCATCTCGCTGAAGATCGACCAGCAGCAGACGAAGGACCAGACCCTGCAGAACTACCTGAACACCGTCTACTTCGGCCGCAGCGCGTACGGCGTCCAGGCCGCGGCGCAGGCCTACTTCGGCGTCGACGCCTCGCAGCTGAACGTCTCCCAGGGGGCGCTGCTGGCGGCGCTGCTCAAGGGGCCCAGCAACTACGACCCGCGCAAGGGCCCCGAGCAGACCGCGGCCGCGACGGCGCGCGTGAAGTACGTCCTCGACGGCATGGTGTCGCAGGGCTGGTTGTCGGCGGCCGACCGCGCGACGGCCGGGTTGCCGGAGACGATCGAGGTCAAACCCGCCAGCAACGACCAGTGGCGGGGCCCGAACGGGTACCTGCTGAAGACGGTCGAGACCGAACTCACCTCCTCGACCGTCGGGCTGACCGAGGAGGACGTCGAACGCGGCGGCCTGAAGATCGTCACGACGTTCGACGCGAAGGCGCAGGAGGCGGCCACGGACGCCGTCGCGGGCCAGCTGCCGAAGAAGCTGCCCGACGGTTTCCACGTCGCGCTGTCGGCGATCGACCCGAAGACCGGTGGGGTCACGGCCATGTACGGCGGGTCGGACTTCCTGGCGAACCAGTACAACGACGTCACGCAGGCCGTGGCGCAGCCGGGGTCGACGTTCAAGCCGTTCGCCCTGGTGGCGGGGCTGGAGCAGGGGATCTCGCTGAAGACGACGTTCGACAGCTCCAGCCCCCGCACCGTGGACGGCTGGACGGTGGGGAACTACGGCGGCGAGGAGTTCGGGCGCATCGACCTGGTCACCGCGACGGAGCACTCGGTCAACACCGTCTACGCGCAGCTCAACGCCGAGGTCACCCCGGCCAGGACCAGGGACGTCGCGATCGCGGCCGGGTACCCGCAGGACACCACCGGTCTGCAGGACAACATCGCCAACGTGCTCGGGACCGCGTCCCCGCACCCCATCGACGTGACGCAGGCGTACGCGACGTTCGCCGCGCAGGGGCGGCGCACCCAGTGGCACACCGTCGCCACCGTCGACGACTCCACGGGCACCCGGACCTACACGGCGTCCCCGACGGTCACGACGGCGTTCGCCGGTGACGTGGCGGCCGACGCGACGTACGCGATGGAGCAGGTCGTGAACTCCGGGACGGGGTCCTACGCGAAGCGGCTGAACCGGCCGGCGGCCGGCAAGACGGGGACCACGAACGACAGCATGGCCGCCTGGTTCGCGGGGTTCACGCCCGACCTGGCGGCCAGCGTCGGGCTGTTCCAGACGAGCGCCGACGGCAAGACCAACGTCAAGCTCGACCTCGGCGGCGGTGAGGTCACGGGTGGTTCCTACCCGGTCCGCATCTGGACGGCGTTCATGAGGGCGGCCCTGGACGGGACGCCGAAGACGGACTTCCCCGACCGCGCGAACGTCGGCTCGGCCAAGGGGTCCGGCCCGTCCTCGTCCTCTTCCTCGTCGTCCTCCTCGACGCGGACCGGGTCGCCCACCGGCACGCCGTCGCAGACCGCCACGGACACCCCCACGGGCACCGCCACGGACACCCCGACGGACGTCCCCACGGGCACCCCCACCGACGAGCCGACGAGCACCCCGACGAGCTCGGCGACCCGTTCCTCGGCCACCGCGACGTCGACGGGGGCGCCGACCTCGGCGGGTTCCGCCGGTGGCTCGGGCGGTGGCGCGGGCGGGGCCTCGGGTGGGGCCGGCGGCGCGCAGGCCCAGCCGTCGGCCGCCGCCGTGGCGACCGGTGCGGCGACCGGTGCGGCGACCGGTGCGGCAGCGGGCGCGGGAACGGACGGGTAGGGGAAGCTGACGGGGTGAGCACGCAGACCCCGGACACCCCCGAGGCCCCCGGCCCGGACCCGGTCCCCCCGGTGCCGCCCACGACGGTCGACCCGGTCGCCCGCGCCGGCAGCGAGGTCCTGGGCGGTCCCGCCGGTCGTCGCCTCGGCGGTGACGGCCCCTGGTGGGCGCGGGCCCTGCCCGTGACGATCGCGCTCACCGCGGTCGCGACGGCGCTCGGGGCGGTGAGCAGGCACCACTGCCGGACGCTGGGCTGGAACACCCCGGACCAGTTCGTGCACGCCTGCTACTCCGACCTGCCCGTCGTCTACACGTCCTCCGGGCTCGCCGCCGGCCTCGGTCCCTACTCCGAGGGCGTGGCGCTGAACCAGCCGCCCGTCACGGCGTTCCTGGCCTGGCTGGTGGGGGTGTTCGCCCCGCACCAGGTGAGCGTGCAGGCTCAGCGCACCTACTTCGACGCCGCCGCCGTCCTCCTGCTCCTGGCCGCCCTGGCGCTCGCGGTCGCCGTCTGGTCGCTGACGGGCCGCCGTCGCGGCTGGGACGCCGTCCTGCTCGCCGTCAGTCCCGTCCTGGTCCTGTCGGGGCTGCTGTCCCTCGACCTGGCCGGGGTCGCGCTGGCGACCCTCGGGCTCGCGCTCTGGGCGCGGCACCGGCCCGTCGCGGCGGGGGTCCTGCTCGGCCTCGCCGTCGCGGCGCGCACGTACCCGGTGCTGCTGCTCGTGGCGATCGCGCTGCTGGCGCTGCGGACGGGACGGCGGCGGGCGGCCCTGACGACGGGGGGCGCAGCGGCTGCCGCGTGGCTGGCCGTGGACCTGCCGGTCGCGCTGGTCCGCCCGCACGAGTGGGCCGGGTTCGTCACCTCGTTCTTCGACCAGCGCGCCGGGTACGGGTCGCTGTGGGTGCTGCCCCAGCTCGCCCAGCAGGCCGTGCGGGCGGAGGGGACCTCGGGGCTGCCGGGGCCGGCGGTCGTCGTCCTGACCTTGGGCGCGTGGGTCGTGTGGACGCTGCTCGTGGCGGTCTTCGTGCTGTGGGCGCCGCGCCGGCCGCGGCTGGTGCAGGTCGCGTTCCTGCTGGTCGCGGGCTTCTGCGTCCTGGGGGCCTCCTTCCCCCCGCAGGCCTCGCTGTGGCTGCTGCCGCTGGCCGTCCTGGCCGTGCCGCGCTGGCGCGACCAGCTGATCTGGTGGGCCGCCGAGGTGGCCTACTTCGCCGCCGTGTGGCTCTACATCGCCGGCCAGACGAACACGGACCGGGCGCTGCCGCCGGAGCTGTACGCGCTGGTCCTGCTCGCCCGCAGCGCCGCGGTCGTCTGGCTCGTGGTGTGCGTCGTGCGCGACGTCCGGCACCCCGCCGACGACCCCGTGCGGGCCACCCGGGGCCTGGACGACCCCTCGGGCGGGGACTTCGACCGGGCCCCCGACGCGCTCGTCGTGCGGGTCGCCTGAGCGTGCACAGGCGCCCGGACCGCCCCGTCCTGTGGACGGGCAGGGCCGCCCGGCGGGTGGCGGCGGCCCGGGGCGGCACAGTGGGTGCCCGGGGGCCGGTAGACTTCACGGGTTCCCCGTCCGTCCGCGGCTCATCCGCGGTGGCCGGGGACGCGCACCGAGACCCTCCTGCCACGGAGAGACCGTGGCCGCCTGAGACCGAAGGAGGTGGGGAATGAGCGCGCGTCAGTACGAGCTCATGGTGATCCTCGACGCGGAGCTGGAAGAGCGGACGGTCGCCCCGTCCCTCGAACGCTTCCTCAACGTGGTTCGCCAGGGTGGTGGCGAGGTCGGCAAGGTCGACATCTGGGGCCGCCGCCGGCTCTCCTACGACATCAAGAAGAAGTCCGAGGGCATCTACGCCGTCGTCGAGCTCACCACCGAGCCCGCCGTCGCGCAGGAGCTCGACCGTCAGCTGAACCTCAACGAGAGCGTTCTGCGGACCAAGCTGCTGCGAGCCGAGGCTGCCTGATGGCGGGTGAAACCGTCATCACGCTGATCGGGAACCTCACGAACGACCCCGAACTGCGCTTCACCCCGTCCGGTGCGGCGGTGGCCAACTTCACGGTGGCCTCCACGCCCCGCACGTTCGACCGTCAGTCGAACGAGTGGAAGGACGGGGAGACCCTGTTCATGCGCTGCGCGATCTGGCGCGAGGCGGCCGAGAACGTCGCCGAGTCCCTCACGCGCGGCACCCGGGTCGTCGTGACCGGGCGCTTGCAGTCCCGCACCTTCGACACGAAGGAAGGCGAGAAGCGCACCGTCATCGAGATGCAGGTCGACGAGGTCGGCCCGTCGCTGCGCTACGCGACCGCGAAGGTCAACAAGACCTCCCGCGGTGGTGGCGGCGGAGGCGGCTTCGGCGGGGGCGGCGGCGGAGGTTTCTCCGGCGGCGGCTCCGGCGGTGGTGGTGGCGGCTGGGGCCAGAGCTCCGGCGGCGGCGCCCCGCAGCAGCAGGAAGACCCCTGGGCCACCGGCCCGTCCGGCGGAGGCAACTCCGGCGGTGGCTGGGGTGGCGGCGCGTCCAACGACGACCCGCCCTTCTAGCCGAAGCACACCATTCCATCCCAGGTCTCGAAGCCTGGGCTCTCACGAGAGGGGAGCACCACGATGGCCAAGCCGCCCGTGCGCAAGCCCAAGAAGAAGCAGAACCCGCTGAAGGCCGCCAAGATCGAGGCGGTCGACTACAAGGACACGGCGCTCCTGCGCAAGTTCATCTCCGACCGCGGCAAGATCCGCGCGCGTCGGGTGACGGGCGTGTCCGTCCAGGAGCAGCGTCAGATCGCCAAGGCGATCAAGAACGCTCGCGAGATGGCGCTGCTGCCCTACAGCAGCTCCGCGCGCTGAGAAGGGGTCTCGAGATGAAGCTCATCCTCACCCACGAGGTCACCGGCCTCGGAACCCCCGGCGACGTCGTCGAGGTCAAGGACGGCTACGGCCGCAACTTCCTGCTGCCGCGCAACCTGGCCACCCCGTGGTCCAAGGGCAGCGAGAAGCAGGTCGAGGTCATCCGCAAGGCCCGCAAGGCCCGTGAGATCGCCTCGCTCGACGACGCCAAGGCCGTCAAGCAGTCGCTCGAAGCCCGCACGGTGGCCTTCGCCGCCCGCGCCGGCCGGGGCGGTCGCCTGTTCGGTGCCGTCACGCCGTCCGACATCGCCCAGGCCGTCGTGGCCGCCGGCGGCCCGTCGGTCGACAAGCGCAAGGTCGAGATCCCGCAGCCGATCAAGACGACCGGCACGCACAAGGCTCTCGTCCGTCTCCACGCGGACGTGTCCGCGACGGTGACCATCGACGTCGTCGAGGCCACCGCCTGAGGCAGGCTCAGCAGGACCGGAGGCCGGTCGCACCCACGGGTGCGGCCGGCCTTCGGCGTTCCACGGCAGGTGAGCACCGATCGGACCACCGCAGTCACGCTCCGCGCCCAGAGATCTTCGGAGAGGGAACGAGTGCGTGAGCACTGGTGACGCAGCGCAGTCAGAGGCGAGCTAGGCGGGTACTTCATACGCAGAGCGTTACCTCTAGCGGCTCAACGGAGTCGGACAACGAGCAATCGGCTACCTAGCGTTGTCATCAGCCGCTCCGCCCCGCACCGCGACTCTGCCCCCGGAGGCACCCTCGATGGCCGTTCAAGAACTCGCTCCGCTGCTGGTGCCGCCGACCCCGCGCGTCGTCGAGGGCACGGTCCTGACGGCCCTCACGGTGCCCCAGCCCCGCCAGGGCTCCGGCCTGATCGACCGCATCGTGGAACGGACCGAGGCCGCGCGCCGCGTCGTCGAGGTCACCATCCACCGCCTGCGCTACCGGCCGGCCGGCCGGCGCACCGCCCGCATGGCCGTCCTCATCCCCGCGCACGACGAGCAGGACGACATCGAGGCCTGCCTCGCCTCGGTCCTGGCCCAGACCCGCGTCCCGGACCTCGTCGTCGTCATCGCCGACAACTGCACCGACGACACCGTGGCGCTGGCCCGCCGCTTCCGCGGCGTGAAGGTCATCGAGACCAGCGGCAACACCGACGCCAAGGTCGGGGCCCTGGCCACCGGCTACGGCGAGTTCATCGCCGGCGGCGCCTTCGACGTCATGGTCAGCATGGACGCCGACGTCGAGCTCGAACCGAACTGCCTGGCCGACCTCGAGGCGGAACTGCTCAAGACCCCCAGCGCCGCGGCCGTCTCCGCCAAGTACCACTTCGCCGAGGGCACCGGCGGCTGGTTCAACCGCCAGCTCGTCCGCGCGCAGAAGATGGACTTCACCCAGTTCCAGATGCGCGCCAACGAACGCGGCCGGCGCACCACCATCGTCGGCGGGCAGTGCTCGGCGTTCCGCTTCAGCGCCGTCGACGAGGTCGTGCGCACCCACCGCCGCCCGGCGCCGTGGACCAACGAGACGGCCACCGAGGACGCCCAGCTCGGCCTGGAGCTGCAGGAACTCGGCTGGACCACCGTCATGTCCACCACCGCCCGCGCCCAGGTGGGGGCCATGCCCACCCTGCGGGCCCTGTCCGGTCAGCGCTCCAAGTGGAACGCGGGCCTCATCGCCCTGATGACCGGTACGCCGCTGTCCAAGCGCACGCTGCCGTTCTGGCTGCAGCACATCGGGTTGGGCCTGAACATGCTCATGCGTGTCGCCTTCGTCTGCCTGCTGGCCGCCTCGCTGGCCGTGCACCAGTTCGTCTGGTCCTGGTGGTGGCTCACCCCGACCGTGCTGGCCGCCGTCTACCAGCTGAAGATGGCCCACCTCGCCCCGCGCCGCACCACCGCGGACTACCTGTTCGCCGCCCTGTGGCTGCCCGGTGAGGCGTGGCTGTGGTTCTCCGGGTGGAACACCACCAAGGCGTGGGTCACCCACCTGCGCGGACGCCAGCGCGACCTGTGGGCCGCTCAGGCCGCCGCCGAGCGCGGCGTCAAGAGCGGCAACGGGTCCGGCGCCCTGCTGGGCACCTTCGTCGCCGCCGTCGCGGCCTCCAGCGTCGGGGCCTGGTACTGGCTGACCCAGGCCAGCGTCACCTTCCAGCGCGTCGTCCTGACCGTCGGCTGGCGCTCGTTGGCCGTCCTGACGGTGCTGGCGACGATCCTGCTGGTCGTCAAGATCCTGCGCCCCACCCGCGGTCTGACCGCCTGAGACGGACCCGCAGCACGCCGGAGGCCGGTCGCACCCCACGGGGAGCGGCCGGCCTCCGGCGTTCGGGGACGGGTGCGTGGACCATGTCGGACGATGAGAGGTTAGGCTGCCCTTCCCGTCGATCGTCTCGAAAGGGTTCCCGGTGCGTCTGTCCCGTCGCCACCTGTTCGCCGGCCTCCTGGGTGCAGGTGCGCTCCTCCCGGCGTGCAGCGCCGAACGGTCCGTCGAACGCTCCGGACCCACCGCGACCGTGCGCCGGGTCGTCGCCCTGGGGTGGGGCGACGCCGAGACCGCGCTCGCCCTCGGCGTGCAACCCGTCGGGGCCGCGGACTGGCTGGCGTTCGGGGGCGAAGGCGTGGGCCCGTGGGCGAGCGGGCTGTACGACGCACCGCCCGAGATCCTCGGCACCCTGGAACCGTCCTACGAGGCGATCGCCGCGCTGGAACCCGACCTCATCCTCGACGTCAAGAGCTCCGGCGACCCGGCTCGGTACGAGACCCTGTCCGCCATCGCCACGACGGTGGGAGTCCCCCGGGGCTTCGAGAACTACCTCACCCCGCAGCGGGACCAGGTCGAGGTCATCGCGCAGGCCCTCGACCGGGTCGAGCGCGGACGGGACCTGCTGCAGCGCAACGACGACGCCTTCAGCGCCGCCGCCGCCGCGCACCCGGGCTGGAAGGGGGCGACGTTCACCGCCGCCTCCCGCACCGCCCGAGGCTGGGGCGCCTACGTCGCGGGCAGCGAGCGCGTCGCGTTCGCCGAGCGCCTCGGCTTCGTGCAGAACCCCGCCGTCGCCGCGCTGCCGGTGGGCAGCAGCGGCTTCAGCGTCGAGGTCTCCGCCGAGCGTCTCACCGTCCTCGACGCCGACGTCGTGGTCGTGTTCCCCATCGGGGTCCCCGCCGAGGAGGTCCGCACCGACCCGGTGCTCGCCACGGTCCCCGCCGTCGCCGCGGGCCGGTCGATCGTCTTCGACCGCGACCTCGCCTCGGCCTACTCGCTGAGCTCGATCCTCTCGACGCGCTGGGCGCTGGACCGCGTCGTCACCGCGCTCGAGGGCCTCGGGGAACTGCCGTAGGCCGCTGAGGTGCTGGAGGAGAACGAGACCCGGTCGGCGCGGTAGTGCGCGAACGTGAACTCCTGGGGGACGCCCTCGTCGTCGACGAGCAGCTGCTCGCGGATCAGGACCGGTGAACCCTCGGGGATCCCCAGCAGCCTGCTGGTCTTGGGTTCGCTGACCCCGGCCTCGATGACCGAGTCGATCCGGTCCAGCGGACGGCCGAAGACCGAGTGGAACGCCAGCCGCAGGTCGGGGCACTCGGCCCAGCCCTCGGGCTGGGTGTAGGCGAGCTTGTAGTAGGCGACCCGCACGCCGATCGGCCCGTCCACCGTCGAGAACAGGTGCTCGACCACCCCCAGCGTCTCGTCCTGCGTCGCGAGGCGGGCCCGCAGCAGCGGGGTCGAGGGGACCGAGCGCTGGTCGAGGCGCTGCACGGTGACGCGTTCACCCCCGGACTCGAGGATGTCGTCGAGCGGGAACTGCGCGACCCCGCGCGTCACGGTGGTCCCGTTCCGGCGCTCGCGCGAGACCAGGCCCTCCTGGGCGAGCATCTGCAGCGCCTCGCGCACCGCCGTCCGCGAGGCCGCCAGCGCCTGGACGAGGTAGTCCTCGACGAACTGCGCGTCCCGGCCCGCCAGGCCGGAGCGCACCTCGGAGCGCAACAGGTCCTTGACCCGTCGCGTGGACGTCTGCCGCAGCCCGGCGGTGCCACCGGCGGCGCGCGGGTGATCGCTGCTGACGTACTGGCGCATGCGGCACATCATGCGCCCGCACCCACCGGTTCCGACAGGTTCCCGTTGCCGCGCAACACGGACGACACACGAGTGTTCCCGCGGTGAAACACCGTCCTGGCGTAGTGGGGTCCCACCGCCCGCCCGGGGCGGGCGAGGAGAGGCGGACCGCAGTGGCATCACCCCCGGACCGGCCGCGCGTCCTGGCCTGGCTCAGCCCCAGCGACCCGTCCGCCGCTCTGCCCGGCGCGCTCGACGCCGTGCGGGAACTGGAACGGGCCGGGCTGGACCTCCTCGTCCTCGAGCAGGTCCCCGGCACGGCCCGGCTCGACCCCGTGCCCGCGCTCACCGCGTTCGCGCACGCCACCTCCCGGATCGGGCTCGTCGCCGGGATCCCCGTCGCCGACCTGCCGCCCTTCCTGCTCGCCCGCGCCCTCGGCGCCCTCGACCTCGTCTCGGGTGGCCGCTCGGGCTGGCTCGTCGAGGAGACCCGGCCCGCCCTCGACGTCCGCGACGACACCGGGCGCTGGCAGCGGGCGGCGGACGCCCCCGGACCCGAGTGGGCCGACGCCGTCGCCGAGCACGTCGACACCGCCTGCCTGCTCTGGGGTTCGTGGGAACCTGACGCCGTCGTGATCGACCGGGAGTCCGGGGTCTTCGTCGACCACGCGAAGGTGCACCCCGTGGACGCGCGCGGGCGGTTCTTCAGCTCCCGCGGCCCCCTGAACACCCCACCTCCCCCGCAGGGCCGCCCCGTGCTCCTCGGCACCTGCGCGGCGGACGGTGGTCCCGGCGCCGCCGTCGACGTCGTCGTGGTCCGGGCCGCCGACCCCACCAGCGCGGCCGTGCTCGTCGACCGGTGCCGACGCGACGGCCCCGCCCTCGTCCTGGTCGCGGTGGCCCCCGCCGTGGGCGGGACCCCGAACCCCGCACCGGCCGGGGACGCCGTCGGGATCTGCGGCGACGCCGCGACGGTGGCCGCCGAACTGTCCCGGCTGGTGGCGATGACCGGTGCCGACGGGCTCGTCCTGTGCGGTGCGCTGGACGTGCGGACCGTCGCCGGGACCGCCTCCGCCGTCACCGCGCACTGGACGCCCGCGCCCCCCGGCCCCGCGCACCTGCGCGACCGGCTGCTCGCCGTCGAGAGCGCCGGAGCCCCCTCGTGAAGCGCATGGCGCTGGGCTGGTTCGTGAACTTCATGCCCCCGGCCTGGCGGACCCCCTGGGCCGGGACCGACGTCGCCGACTGGGCCGACGGGCGGTTCTACGTCGAGGTGGCCCGGGCCCTGGAACGGGCCCGGCTGGACTTCGTGGTGCTCGAGGACTCCAGCGTGGTCCCGCAGAACCACGGGGGCTCGGCCCGCACCGAGTTCATGGTCACGACCAAGGCGCCGAAGAACGACCCGCTGCCGCTGGCGGGGGCGATCGCCGCCGCCACCACCCACCTCGGCATCGTCACGACGATGTCGACGAGCCTGTACCCGCCCGCGCACCTGGCCCGGCTCCAGGCGAGCCTCGACGTCCTGTCCCGCGGCCGCGCCGGCTGGAACGTCGTGACCTCGTTCGAGGAGCAGGCCGCGCAGAACGTCGGGCTCGACACCCTGTGGGAGCACGACCAGCGCTACGACCGCGCCGACGAGTTCGTGGACCTCACCCAGCGGTTGTGGCGGTCCACCCGGGACGGGACGCCCGTCGAGCACGCCGGGCGGTTCTTCACCGCCACCGGACGCTTCGACGCACCCCGGCCGCCGCAGGGTTCCCCCGTCCTGTGCCAGGCGGGGGGTTCGCCCCGGGGTCTCGACTTCGCCGCCCGCCACGCCGAGGTCGTCGTGGCCGTGCCGCAGGGCGTCGAGGCCATGGCGCGCTACCGCCGCGACCTGCGGGAACGGCGCGAACGCGCGGGCCTGGACCCCGACGCCTGCCGGGTCTTGTTCATGGTGACCCCGGTGGTGGGGGAGACCGACGCCGAGGCCCGCGCCCGCCACGAGCGGATGTGGGCGCCGACCGACTGGAACCTGCTGCGCAAGCTCGTGTTCGCGTCCAACACCGCCGAGATCGACTTCGCCCGGTTCGACCTCGACGAACCCGTCCCCGCGGACGCCACGACGAACGGGGCCCAGAGCCTGCTCGAGCAGCTCAAGGTCCGCACGCGCGGCAGTTCCTTGCGGGCGGCCTTCGCCCAGGACGGCCTCGCCGAGTCCCTGCCGCTCGTCGGGACCCCCGAGACCGTCGCGGACCGGATGCAGGAGGCGATGGACGTCGTCGGCGGCGACGGCTTCCTGTTCTTCCACGGCGGCGGCGGGCTGCTGAGCCGCCGCTACCTCACCGACGTGCTCGACGGGATCGTCCCCGAACTGCAGCGCCGGGGCCTGGCCCAGCGCGAGTACGCCCCCGGCACCTTCCGCGACAAGCTCGCCACCGCCTGACGACCCACCACGGCGGCGGCCGCCGCCGTGGTCCACCGCGCCGCCGCGGCGGCCCTGCGCGACGATCAGCGGCGTGCTCCTCACCGTCGCCTCGTACACGCTCGTCCCGCTCGGCGCGGCCCTGGTCTCGGGCGCCGTCGCGGCGGTGAAGCCCCCGGGTCCCCGCAGGACCAGCGCCCTGCAGCACTTCGCCGCCGGGGTCGTGTTCGCCGCGACCGCCATCGAGCTCGTGCCCGCCGTCCTCGAGCGGTCCCCGTGGGTGGCGATCGCGGGGTTCGCGGCGGGCATCGCCGTGATGTTCACGTTCCGGTACGTCGGGTCCCGCGTCGAGCGGTCGCGGGAGGCCCGGGGAGCGGCCGGCGTGCCCGTCGGGCTGATCATCGCCACCGGCGTCGACTTCCTCGTCGACGGGGTGATCCTCGGCGCCGGGTTCGCGACGGAGGCGACGGTCGGCCTGCTGCTGACCATCGCCCTCGCCGTCGAGTACCTCTTCGTCGGCCTGTCGGTCTCGGCGTCCGTCGCGGGGACGCTGTCCCGGTTCGTCGTCGCGCTGCTGCCCGCTGCGCTGGCCGTGCTGACCATCGCGGGGGCGGTCGCCGGGGTCCTCCTGTTCGCGGGTGCCTCGGCCGCCCTGCTCGCGGGGGTCCTGGCCTTCGGGGCTGTGGCGTTCATGTACCTCGCGACGGAGGAGCTGCTGGTGCAGGCGCACGAGAGCGGCGAGACGAGCATCGGCAGCGTGGGGTTCTTCGTGGGGTTCCTCGTCTACCTGGTCCTCGCCGAACTCGTGCGCTGACCTCCTCAGAAGGAGCGGAGGTTCTCCCGGAACGTCGGGTGGGAGAACTCCGTGCGCAGCAGCCCGCGCCGCTGCAGCGCCGGGCACAGACCATCGGTCATCTCGGCGACGTACTCGCGGCTGATGGGCTGGCCGTAGATCAGGAAGCCGTCGCCGCCCACCTCCTGCATCGCCTCGTCGAGCTGCGCGGCGACGGTGTCGGGGGAGCCGACGAGCTCGATGGACTGCACCCGCATGCGGGACATGCCCTCGCGGATGGTCTTCCCGCCCAGCGAACGGCGCCAGTTCTCCAGCTGGGACTGGTGGCCGTTCGTCGTGACGTCCTCGGGGATGGGGGCGTCGAGGTCGAACCGGGAGAAGTCGATCTCCATGGTCGCCGCGAAGTGGGCGAGCTGGACCTCGAGGTTGTGCTGCTCCCGGGCGTACCACGCCTCGTTCTTGGCCCGGGCCTCCTCGTCGGTCGGGGCGATCATCGGGTAGATGACGAAGAACGTCTTGATCTCGTCGGGGTTGCGGCCGAAGCCCGCCGCGCGCCGGCGGATGTCGTCGCGGTAGTTCTTCATGCCCTCGATCCCGTTGGGGATGTTCAGCAGCATGTCCGCGTTGCGCGCGGCGAAGTCCCGCCCGCGGGGGGACCCGCCGGCCTGGCAGATGACGGGCCGGCCCTGCGGGCTGCGGGGCGTGTTGAGCGGCCCGCGCGACCGGTAGTGCTTGCCGACGTGGTCGACGGTGTGCACCTTGCGGAAGTCCGCGTAGTACCCCGTCTCCCGGTCGGCGACGATCGCGTCGGCGTCCCACGAGTTCCACAGCGCGTCGGTGACCTCCAGGAACTCCTCGGCCATCTCGTAGCGCAGGTCGTGCTCGGGCAGCGCGTCGAGGCCGTAGTTCTGCGCGGCCCGGTCCTCCGAGCTGGTGACGACGTTCCAGCCGACCCGCCCCTCGGTGACGTGGTCCAGCGTCGAGAACTGCCGCGCCAGGTGGTAGGGGTGGTAGAAGGTCGTCGAGGCGGTGGCGACGATCCCGATGTGCCGGGTCGCGTAGGCCAGCATCGAGACGATGGGCACGGGGTCGAGCTTGGGGGCGTAGCGGGCGTGCTTGAGCTCCAGCTCGGCGGTCCCGGCGTAGATGTCGGGGACCATGAGGGAGTCCTCGAGCATCATGAAGTCGAACCCGGCCCGTTCCATGTTGCGGACCATGTCGACGTAGAACCGGCCGTTCGTCCACTGGCGCGCGTCGTTGCCCGGGTAGGCGTTCTTCCACTCGGGGCTGGCGATGTTGCCGAACCAGCCGAGGCGGAACGGGTCGGCGGAGCTCACGCGACACCCCACAGCTTCGAGAAGGCGGACTGGTAGTCGGTGTAGTTCGGGGAGACGTCGGCGTCGCTGCCGGAGCCGACGTTGTCCTTGTCGATGAGCCGGGTCGGGATGACCAGTCCGCTCGGCTCGGCGCCCAGCATGGCGCGGAAGACGTCGTCGGCGGCTGCCCAGCCGATCCAGCCCGGCGGCGGGGTGGCGACGGTGAGCGCCTGCGTCCCGGCGGCCACCATCTGCAGGCTGGGGGCGATGCCGTCGCGGGCGATGATCTTCGCCTTCGTCCCGGACGAGGCGACGACGGGCTGGGCGTAGGGCACGCCGGAGTCCCAGACGACGAAGACGTAGTTCACGTCGGGGTCTTTCTGCAGCGCCGTCTGCAGCTTGCTCGCGAGGTCGGTGGCGATGTTCGCGGCGTCGACGTCCAGGACGGTGGTCTCGCAGTCGTCCGGGCACAGCTCCTTCACGGCGTCGACGGCCCCGTCGGCCAGGTGGTTCCACACCGGGATGGTGCTGGACTTCACGACGATCACGTCGGTGGAGCAGCCGGAGTCGTTGAGCGCCCACTCCGCGGCGGTCTTGCCGTCGGCGGTGAAGTCGGCGGTGAAGTTCGCGAACATCCCGTCGGGGACGGCCTCGTCGGGGTTGGAGTTCAGGGTGTTCAGGACGGGGATCCCGGCGGCCTTCGCTGCGCTGAGCTCGGCGGAGATGAGCGAGGGCTCGATGCCGACGAGGACGATGCCGCCGGCGCGCTGCGCGATGGCCTGGTTCATGCCCTCGGTGAAGCGGTTCGCCGACCCCTGCCCGTCGTACAGCACGGTGCTCAGGCCGGCCGCCGTGGCGGCCTCCTTGATCCCCACGGCCATGTCGGTCGAGAACTGGTTCATCGTGACGGTGATGAACCACAGGCTCTTGCCCTTCAGGGCGCCGACGTCGATGGACTGCGTGGGCACGACGAGGTCGAGGGGTTCGCGCTTGGCGTCGACGTCCTTCTTCGCCTGGGCGGCGCACTCGGCGGCGGCGCCCGTGACGGGGGCCGAGGAGGCCGCCGAGCTCGACGAGGCGCCGGTCGCCGAGGCGCAGGCGCTCAGGGCGACGACCGGCACCGCCGCGAGGGCGAGCAACCCCCGGAAGTGGGAGGCGTTGCGGGACATGGGGTCTCCTGGTCTGGGGGAGGCTGGTGGGGGAAGTTCACCGCGCCCGTGTGTCGTGGTGGCGTCGGTCGTGTGTCGGGCGCGTTGCGCGGCAGGGGGTCAGGCGGCTGCGGGGGTCTCGCAGGCGTGCAGGAGGTTCGCCTCGGTGAGTTCGCCGGAGGCGCGGGTGATCTCGGCGACGGTCCGGCCGTGGTGCAGGACGAGCACGCGGTGGCAGATCGCGGCGAGCTGCTCGTGGTCGCCGGAGAACACGACGACGGCCGATCCCCGCTCGGCGATCTCCACGACGTCCTCCAGCAGGTCGTGGGCGGCGCCGGGGTCGACGCCCTGCGTGGGTTCGTCCAGGAGCAGCACCCCGGGGCCGGTCTGCAGCCACTTGGCGAACACGACCTTCTGCTGGTTCCCCCCGGAGAACGCGGCCATCGGCAACCGGGGGTCGTTCGGGAACGTGCCGACCTCCGCCATGCGCTCTGCGGCGTGGTCCGTCTCGGCGGCGGAGTCGATGCCCCAGGGCCGGGCGAACCGGGACAGCACGGGCAGCGTGAGGTTCTCCGCGGCCGACCCCGCGATCCAGCAGCCGTCCCGCAGCCGGTTTCCCGGGACGAGGGCGAGGGTGGCGTCGATGGCCTCGCGCGGGGACCGGCCCGCCAGCCGGGTCCCGTCGACGCTCGCGTACCCGCGCCGCGGGGTGGTGACGCCGGCGATGAGGCCGGGCAGTTCCTCCTGGCCCATCCCGGCCAGGCCCGTGACCCCGACGACCTCCCCGGCGTGCACCGTGAACGTCGCGTCCTGCACCACGTCACCGGACAGGCCGTCGACGACGAGCCGGGTCCGGGCGGAGTTCACCCCGCTGCGGACCGGTTCGGGCGGCGGGGCGGGGAAGAAGTCCTCCATCCGCCGACCGAGCATGGCGGCCACGATGTCCTCGCGCGTCGTCCGCGCGACGGGCGAGGTGGCCACGGCCCGTCCCGCGCGCACCACCGTCATGGAGTCGCAGACCTCCATGACCTCGGCGAGGCGGTGGGAGATGAAGACGACCCCCGCACCCAGGTCGGCCATCCGCCGCATGAGGGCCAGCAGCCGCTCTGCCTCCCCGCCGGACAGCGCCGCGGTGGGTTCGTCGAGGATGAACAACTGGCCCGCGCCCTCGTGCGCCTCGAGGAGCCGCATCGCGCGCACCACCGCCAGCAGCGAGCGCTCGGCGGGGGCGAGGTCGGAGACCAGGGTGTCGAAGGGCAGGGAGATGTCGAGGCGGTCCATGAGGTCGCCGTAGACGCGCTTCTCCCGGCGGGTGTTCACGGCCCCGAGCAGCCGCGTCCCGTACCCGGCGTTGACGCCGAGGTTCTCCAGGACGGTCATCTGGTCCACGACGCCGATGTCCTGGTGGATGACGGCGATCCCGTGGGTGTGCGGGGCGGTGACCGGGTAGGTGAGTTCCCTGCCGAACACCGTGGCGACACCGCTGTCGGGGCTGTGCACCCCGGTGAGCGCCTTGACGAGCGTCGACTTCCCGCAGCCGTTCTGCCCGAGCAGGGCGTGCACCTCGCCGGCGGCGACGTGCAGGTCGAGACCGTCGAGGGCGCGGGCGCCGCCGTAGGACTTGACCATCCCGCGGACCTCCAGGGCGGCGGTCACGACAGTCCCGCCCGGGTCTTGCGGCCGGCCAGCTTCGCAGCGGTCACGGCGATCATCAGGGCCAGGCCGTAGAAGACGTTCGTCACCCACGTCTGGGCGCCGAGCAGCTGCAACCCGGTGATGCCGATGGTCAGCAGGTAGAGCGCGACGAGCGTCCCCACGGCGTTGAACCGGCCCACGGCCAGGGCGGTGGCGCCCAGGTAGACCGCGGCGAACGGCTGCAGCATGTACTGGCCGCCGACCGACGGGTCGACCGCGCCGAAGTACCCCGCGAACACGACGCCGATGAACGAGGCGAGGACGCCGGAGACCAGGTACGCGCCGATGCGGATGGCGCTGACCCGCAGCCCCGCCAGTCGCGCGGCGTTGCGGTTCCCGCCGATGAACAGGGTGTACCGGCCCAGCGGGGTGCGCTGGTACACGAACCACAGGACCACGACGAGCACCCACGCGTAGATCGTCACCGTGGGGATCCCGGCGACGGTCGAGCGGGAGAAGTTCACGAAGAAGTCGGGTACGCCGGCGACGATCCGCGAGCCGGTCACGAGGTAGCAGAACCCCGCCATCGCCGTGAAGGACCCCAGGGTGGTGACGAACGAGTCGACGCCGATGACGACCACCAGCAGGGCGTTGAGCGCTCCCACCGCCAGCCCCAGCAGCAGGGCCAGCGCGATCGCCAGCGCGGGGGAGACGCCGTGGCCGGACAGCACGGCGACGACGGCGGCCGAACCGACCATCGTCTGCGAGATCGACAGGTCGAAGTCGCCGGTCCGCAGCACGATCGTGGCGGTCAGGGCGAGCAGCAGGATGATCGACTGCCCGTTGACCATCGTGGTGACCAGTCGCAGCGAGCGGAACGAGGGGATGGCGGCGAGGCACACGAGCAGGAGCAGCACCCCGATCCCGAGGAGCGCGTAGCGCTGGGCGAGACCGCGGCTGGCGCGGGAGACCGCGGGGGCCCGGGTGGGCTCCGCCGTCTGCTGGGTCGTGGTGGACATCGAGGGCCTTCCTCGCGGACGACAGGGGGCTGGGACGGCCCCAACGCTGACGTCCGGGTGTTTCCGGTGAGACCCGCGCGTGTGTCAGACGTGTTGCGCGACAGCTCCCCGGCCGGCCCGCCGGACGGTCCGGGCCCGGGGCAGGACCTCCGCGCCCAGGATCTCCACGTCGGTGGTGTAGTCCGGCACGGACAGGACGCAGCCGGTGACGTCGCACTCGGTCTCCAGCGCGTCCAGCGTCGCCGCGACCCGGTCGTAGGACCCCACGAGGTTCGGCTGGTAGAGGCCCGGCCCGACGACGACCGGCGCCTGGACCGGGTGGTCGAACCGGATCTCAGGGACGCCGCGGGCCTGGTCCTTGAGGTTGCCGTTGGCGGCCGTGCCGCTCGCGTCGGTGCCGGCGGCGGCCTGCAACCCGGCCAGTGTCGCGGCGTCGGCGGCCTCCAGGTAGGCCCGCGCCGTGTCGGCGGCCTCGGCGTCCGTGGGGGCGGTGATCACGCCGAACAGGGCGCAGCTCTCGACCCGCCGCCCCAGCGGCCGGGCCACGTCGAGCAACCCCCGCCGGGCCCGGGCCAGCGTCGGCAGGTCGCCGAGGACGAAGTTCACGTCCGCCTGCCGCCCCGCCGAGGCCAGCGAGCGCGGGCTCTGGCCGGGCACCACGACCGTGACCCCGTGCACCGGGCGAGGGTCGAGCAGGCAGTCGTCGAGGTCGAAGAACTCGCCGTGGTGGGTGAGGCGACCGTGCTCCCACAGCCCGCGCACCACGTCGAGGTACTCCTCGACGTAGGCGTAGCGCCGGGCGTGGTAGTCCGCCGAGGGCCACAACCCCATCTGCGCGTACTCGGCGCGGTTCCAGCCGCCGACGACGTTCAGCCCGAACCGCCCGCCGCTGGCCTCGTCGAGGACCGCGGCCGCCTTCGCCGCCATCGCCGGGTGCAGCGACGGGGCGCCGACCGAGGCCCACAGCCCGATCGTGCTCGTCGCCTCGACGAGCGGGCCCATCATCGCCAGCGACTCCAGCGACTGGTCCCAGAAACCCATCGGGCCGCCGTAGCCGCGGTGCTTGACCATCGACAGGACGAAATCCATGCCGACGGCCTCGGCCGCCAGGGTGGCCCGCCGGTTCAGGGCGTAGCTGGGCGCGTACTGCGGGGCCGCCGCCGAGTAGAGGTAGCCGTTGTTCGTGGTGGGGAGGAAGAGTCCGGTGCGCACGCCGTCACTGTGCGGACGGGGTGTTTCCCGTCGTGGCCGCGCGTGTTTCGGGCTCGTTGCGCGGCAGGGACGCGGCCGCCCAGGCGCGGGTGTCGGCGACGTCGCGCTGCATCTGCTCGACGAGCTCACCCGATCCGGAGAACCGGCGCTGGGGGCGCAGCCGGACGTGCAGGCGCACGAGCACCCGGCGGTCGTACAGGTCGCCGGCGAAGTCGAGCAGGTGCGCCTCGAGCAGCCGGTCCCCGTCCTTGCCGTAGTACGTGGGGCGGTGGCCCACCGAGACGGCGGCGACGTGGACCGGGCCGTCGTGCTCGGGGTCGAGCTGCACCGTGCCGGCCCACACCCCGTCGCGCAGGCCGTGCTCGGGGACGCCGATGTTGGCCGTGGGGAAGCCCAGCAGCCGGCCGCGCTGGTCGCCGTGCTCGACGACGCCCTCGACGTGGAGCACGACGTCCCGCTGCGGGGGGACCGTCGCGGTGCGGGTCGTGGCGTCGCGGGCGGTGGTGGTCGTCATGCCCTCCAGTGGACGACGCCGACGTTTCAGGAGTGGTTCAGGACCGTTTCGCGCACGTTGCGCCAGTGCGTCCCCGCGGCCGCGGCCGCGCAACACGGACGTCACGCGGGCGTGGCGGTCGCGTAACACGTGTCGCGTTGCCTCGTCCCCGACGCCCCGGGACCGACCCGGGCCAGCGACCCCGGAGGTCTCCCGTGTTCCACCTCGGATGGTTCCTCGGCAGCGGTTTCGGCATCCAGCCGTGGAACCCGGCCGTCGACGGACCCTGGACGGGCACCAACGTCCGGGACTGGACGAAGCCCGACCTGTACGTCGACCTCACCGACTCCCTCGAACGGGCCGGCTTCACCTACGTCCTCATCGAGGACACCGCGATGGTCGAGGACAGCTTCCGCGGCAGCGCCGAGGTGTCGCTGCGCCGGGGGTTCATGGCCCCCAAGAACGACCCGATGCCCCTGGTGCCGCTCATGGCCCAGCGCACGAAGCACGTCGGGATCGTCCCGACCGTCTCCACGATCCAGTACCACCCCTACCTGGCGGCCCGGCTCTACACGACCCTGGACCACCTCACCGGCGGGCGCGTCGGCATGAACGTCGTGACCAGCGTCACCGACCGCGTCGCGCAGAACTACGGGATGGAGCGCCACCTCGACCACGACGAGCGCTACCTCATGGCCCAGGAGTGGATCGAGTGCGTCAAGGCGCTGCAGGGCACCTGGGAGGACGGCGCGGTCCTGGCCGACCAGGAGAACGGGGTCTACGCCGACCACACCCGGGTCCACCCGGCCGACTTCCGGGGCCGGTGGTTCTCCTCCCGCGGCCCGCTGAACACCGTCCCGGGCCCGCAGGGCCGGATCCCCGTCGCCTCCGCCGGCGGGTCCGTCCCGGGGCGCGAGCTCGCCGCCGCGCACGGCGACACGCAGATGGCGATGTGCAAGACCGTCGAGGACATGAAGGCCTACCGGGCCGACGTGCACGCACGGCTGCTCGCCCACGGGCGCAAACCCTCCGACGTGAAGCTGCTGTTCCTGGCGACCCCGATCGTCGCGGCGTCCGACGAGGAGGCCCGGGTCAAGGCCGAGGCCGCGCGGCTGTCCCGGTACTCCGACGCCGCCGTCGAGTACAACCTGTGGAACATGTCGTACACCTCCGGCGGCCGGATCGACTTCGGCGGCATCGACCTCGACACCCCCGTCGACGAGATCGACACCTCCGCCGGCAACGGGGAGCGGTCCTCCCTGGCCAACCTCTTCCAGGGCCAGTCGGGCAAGACGCTGCGCCAGATGGCGGGGGAGTCGTTCCAGATCACCGACCTCGGGCTCGTGGGGTCGCCGGACACCGTGGCCGCGAAGATGGGCGAGATCATGGACGAGGTCGGCGGTGACGGCTTCCTGCTCTACACCCCGCCGACGCGCCTGCAGATCGCCGAGATCACCGACGGCCTGGCCCCGGCGCTGCGCAGGCGCGGGCTGATCCGGGACGGGTACACGTACACCACGCTGCGGGAGAACCTGCAGGAGTTCTGAGGCCGCCGGAGTCGGACCGTTGACGCATCGGTACGAACCCATCGAACCGTCGCGTCAACGGTCCGACCTCTCACAGGGTGAGGCCGCGGAGCGCGGCTGCCCGGGAGAGAGCGTCGCGCAGGAGCTCCAGGAACGCTCGGGGATCGGCGGTGAGGTCCGCCGGGGCGATGGAGACGAGCACCAGTCCGGCAGCGGCGTACCGGCGAGCCTTGGCCTGGGTCCGCCGCAGGTTGCCGGCCCCGAGGTGCCAGAGCATCGAGTCGATCTCCAGCACGACACCGAGGCCGGGCCAGTAGGCGTCGGCGTTCCCGACCCAGCGACCGTCGACGACGACCGGTTCGTTCCACACCGGCTGGGGCAGTCGCGACGACCCCACGATCTTCTGCGCCTCGATCTCGGCCACGCTGCGTGCCCCCGAGCGGAGCTCGGCGAGGGCGCGCCGGGCTGGTCCGCTGCGCTGCGTGGGCCCGCTGAGGACCTCCTCTTGGAGGTGCCGCAAGGTGCACAGCCGGCGGCGCAGCACACCGCTCATCAGCTCCCGCACCTCGTCCAGGTCCACGTCGTGTCCCCGCACCGCGTCCGCGCAAGCCCGGGCGGGGGAGGTCACCGGGAAGCCCCCACGCACCATCACGCCCGTGTCCCGTTCGCTGCGTTCGACGACGCAGAAGTGCGATGACGTGCGGTGGTGCGCGTTCGGGATGACGACCAGGACCGGTTCACCGGCGGGCAGGGCCGAGGTCAGCGAACCGTGGAGCTCCAAGGCGTGCTTCCCGCTGATGCGAGCTGCCGACCCGCAGTAGGCCAGCGCTGCCCGACGTCGTTCGACCGTGCTCGGGGTGCCGCTGTGACCCAGGACGACGCCGGGCAGGATCCGCTGCCACCGACCGCCGGTGCGTGTCCTGTGGGTCAACGTCGACTTCGGCACCCCGAGCTCGACGAGGGCCGAGTAGCGGGCGAGCCCGTGAGGGCGGAACAGCTCATCGACGGCGGCGCGGTCGTAGGGGTTCAGGCGAGGCATCCCCGGAGGGTCGCGGGAAGCCGACGTCCTTGCCGCCGCCGACGCACGGTCTGTGGACGACACGCTGAGCGCTGGGCCCTGTGGACGCGGCGGTATCGGGGGGCGGACCGTTGACGCGACGGTCCAATAGGTTCGTACCGTCGCGTCAACGGTCCGGACGGACGGACAGCTAGAGCCCGTCCGGGACCCCCGTGACCATCCACGCGTCCTGCCGCTCGCGCCGCACGAGGGTCACGAGCCGGGCCAGGCTGTAGAGCCCGGCGAACGCGATCCACAGCCACACCAGCCCGGCCCGCCCGGCCGGGGCCCAGGCCAGGACGGCCAGGGCCGCCGGCAGGTAGACCAGCAGCGCCACGATCCCCGCGCCCGCCAGGTAGCGGCCGTCGCCGGCGCCGATGAGGACGCCGTCGAGGACGAACACCCACCCGGCCACCGGCAGGCAGACGGCGAGGACGACGAGGGCGGCGCCCAGGTGGCTGCGGACGTCGGCGCCGGGGGCGAAGACCGCCGCGATCCACGGGCTGCCGACCCCGACGAGCACCCCCAGCAGGGCCCCGACCCCCACGCCCCACTGCGCCGTCCGGCGGATCGTGGCGCGCACCCCGGCGACGTCACCCGCACCGAGGGCCCGCCCGACGAGCGCCTGGGCGGCGATGGCGAGGGCGTCCAGCGCCAGGGCGGTCGTGGTCCAGACGGTGATCGCGACCTGGTGCGCGGCGATCCCCGCGTCGCCCCGGGAGGCCGCGACGTACGTCGTGACGAGGGCCGCGACCCGCAGCGTGACCGTCCGCACGAGCAGCGGGACCCCGTCGCGGGCGTTGCGCAGGACACCGACCGGGTGGGGCCGCACCCGGGCACCCGCGCGCACGACCCCGCGGGCCACGACGACGGCCAGGGCGAGCGCCATGAGCACCTGGGTGGTCGCCGTCCCGACCGCCGACCCCGCGATGCCCCAGCCGAGGCCGTGCACGAGCAGCAGGTTCAAGCCCGTGTTCAGCACCGCCCCCGCGGCCGCCACGACGAGCGGGGTGCGGGTGTCGAGCAGGCCGCGCAGGACCCCCGTGGCGGCCAGCACGACGAGCATCCCGGGCAGCCCGGGCAGGCTCCAGTGCAGGTACGTCAGCGCGTACGGCCGCGCGGCGGCGCTGACGCCGAGCAGGTCGACGACCGGGCCGGACGCCAGGCGCAGCGCGAGGGCCACGACGATCCCCAGCGCCAGCGCGAGCCACACCCCGTCGACACCCTGGCTGAGCGCGCCGCGGCGGTCACCGGCCCCGACGCGTCGCGCGACGTTCGCGGTCGTCCCGTAGGCGAGGAAGACGAAGACGCTGACGGCGGTCCCGAGCGCGGCCCCGGCGATGCCGAGCCCGGCCAGCGGGAGGGTGCCCAGGCGGCCCACGATGGCGGAGTCGGCGAGCAGGAACAGCGGCTCGGCCACGAGCGCGCCCAGGGCCGGGACGGCCAACCTGAGCACCTCGGCGTCCCGGGCGGTGACCTTGAGCCTGCCGGGCAGAGCGTTACCGAACCGCAACAGAGCCGCTTCCCCCTCGTCCGAACGATTCTTTTTCCACCCACACCTGGTGGACAACCCCGTGGATGACGTCGTCGCAGGTCAGCGCCCTGCTCGCGGTCCTGAGGGGCCGTCGTCCACCGTAACGGGGCGAGTTGTCCCCAGCGTTGTCCACCCCCTGTGCACAACGGTCCCCACCTCATCCACAGGCTGTCCACCGCCCTGTGCACAGGGTGGTTTGACCGATCGGAAGGACGTCGGTCACTGTGCTCGGAGGACCAGGAGGAGCCCGCGCGCCGAGCCGTGTCGGACCCGTCCTCTAGACCTGGGGCGAGGGATCGTCGCGGGACGTCTCCGGGGGAAGAGGGGCAAGCAGCAGTGACCACGTACGACGAGCCCCCGGTCGACTTCGGGCCCCCCGACGACGGCGAGCGCTTCAGCGGCGGGCGTGGCGGCTCCGGCGGCAAGGGGCGTCGCGGTGGACGCGACGACCGCGGGTCCGAGGGCGCCTCCTACGACCGGATGCCCCCCCAGGACATCGCCGCCGAGCAGGGCGTGCTCGGCGGGATGATGCTGTCCAAGGACGCCATCGCCGACGTCGTCGAGGTCATCAAGAGCCAGGACTTCTACCGCCCCGCTCACGAGGTCATCTACGACGCGATCCTCGACCTGTACTCCCGCGGCGAGCCCGCCGACCCCGTCACCGTCTCCGCCGAGCTCACCAACAAGGGCGAGCTCAGCCGCGTCGGTGGCACCCCGTACCTGCACGACCTCATCTCCACCGTCCCCACGGCCGCCAACGCCGCCTTCTACGCCCGCATCGTCGCCGAGCGCGCCGTCCTGCGCCGCCTCGTCGAAGCCGGCACCCGCATCGTGCAGATGGGCTACGGCTCCGACGGCATGGACGTCGAGGCCGTCGTCAACACCGCCCAGGCCGAGATGTACGCCGTCACCGAGAAGCGCACCAAGGAGGACTACGCCGTCCTCGGGGACGTCATCGAAGGCACCATCGACGAGATCGAGGCCAGCTCCCACCGCGGGGAGGGCATGGTCGGCGTGCCCACCGGCTTCGCCGACCTCGACAGCCTCACCAACGGCCTGCACCCGGGGCAGATGATCGTCATCGCGGCGCGGCCGGCGGTCGGGAAGGCGCTCGCGCTCGACACCCCGCTGCCCACCCCCACCGGCTGGACGACGATGGGCGAGGTCGCGGTCGGCGACCAGCTGATCGGCGCGGACGGCGAGCCGACGACCGTCGTCGCGGCGACGGAGGTCATGACCGACCGCCCCTGCTACGAGGTGCACTTCTCCGACGGCAGCGTGATCGTCGCGGACGAGCAGCACCAGTGGCTGACGAGCACGCGCGCCTCGCGCAGGCCCGGCCGAGCGGCCGAAGCGGTGAGGACCACTGGTGAGATCGCCGCCACCCTGCGGTGCGAGACGGGCGACCGACGCCTCAACCACGCCGTCAGCTTGGCCCGGCCTCTCCAGGTGCCGGACCGGGATCTCCTGGTGCCGCCCTACGTGCTGGGGGCGTGGCTGGGAGACGGGCACAGCGCGACTGCTCGCCTCACGACCGCCGACGCCGAGATGGTCCTGCTCCTGGAGGACGAAGGCCTCGAAGTCCGCCAGGTCGACTCGATGGTCTACTCGCTCCGCCTTCCCGGTGTTCCTGTGGTGACCAAGGCCTGCGTGGTGTGCGGCACCGAGTTCCGTCCCAAGACGTCGCAGGTCAAGACGTGTGGGCGCAGCTGCGGCGGCCGGTCCAAGGGCGTCGGTGGTTACTCCGTGCCGCCGGTCTGCTCCTCTTGTGGTCGGCCTTCCAGCGGTTTCGTGCTCTGCGGCAGCTGCCGAGCCGAGCACGGCAGCTTCCAAGCCCGGCTCCGGACCATCGGTGTGCTCGGTGACAAGCACATCCCCGTCGACTACCTGCGCGCCTCCGAGACGCAGCGTCGGGCACTGCTCGCGGGTCTGCTGGACACCGACGGCACCGTCGCGCCGTCGGGGACCGTCCAGTTCACCGTGACCTCTCGACGACTCGCGGAGCAGGTGCGTGAGCTCCTGCACACCTTGGGATACCGGACCGGGTGGAGCGAGAAGGCGGTCAGAGGTCGGAGCGCCGAGTCGTCGACGGCGTACACGATCACTTTCAGCACGGACGACGAAGTCTTCCGGTTGGAACGGAAGAAGCTGGTCCACAAGGACCGACGCCAGCGGCAGTTCCAGCGGCGCAACAGCCGCTTCATCACCGACGTCCGCCGCGTCGACTCCGTCCCGGTCCGTTGCGTCGAGGTCTCCAACGCCGACCACCTCTACCTCGCCGGTCGCTCCATGGTCCCGACCCACAACTCGACGCTGGGACTGGACATCGCCCGCGCCTGCTCCATCAAGCACGGCCTGGCCTCCGTCATCTTCTCCCTGGAGATGGGGCGCAACGAGATCGCGATGCGCCTGCTGTCCGCCGAGGCGCGCGTCCCCCTGCAGAAGATGCGCAAGGGGAACATGGACGACGGCGACTGGACGCGGTTCGCCAAGACCATGGGCGCCATCAACGACGCCCCGCTGTACATCGACGACTCCCCGAACATGTCGCTCATGGAGATCCGCTCCAAGTGCCGGCGGCTCAAGCAGCGCGCCGACCTCAAGCTCGTCATCGTCGACTACCTGCAGCTCATGACGTCGGGCAAGAAGGTGGAGAGCCGCCAGCAGGAGGTCTCGGAGTTCTCGCGCGCGCTGAAGCTCCTCGCCAAGGAGATCGAGGTCCCCGTCATCGCCCTGTCGCAGCTGAACCGTGGTCCGGAGCAGCGCACCGACAAGCGACCCATGGTGTCGGACCTCCGTGAATCGGGGTCCATCGAGCAGGACGCCGACATGGTCATCCTGCTGCACCGCGAGGACATGTACGAGAAGGAGTCCCCGCGGGCGGGGGAGGCGGACTTCATCGTCGCCAAGCACCGCAACGGCCCCACGGACACGATCACCGTCGCGTTCCAGGGCCACTACTCGCGCTTCGTCGACATGGCGACCTGAGCGGGTCCCGCGACAACCCCTCCGCGGGCGATCGGCGCAGCTCGGTCGCGGAGGGGTGACCACCCCTGGACGCGGTCAGGGGAGCCGGACGGAGAACACCCGCGAGCCGTCGTCCTCCTCCTCGTCCGCGACGAACACCTCCGGCACCAGCCCGCACGCCCGCGCGCACTCGACGGCCGCGGGGGTCTGCTCCTCGTCGAGTTCGGTGAACGCCCGCCCGCGCGGGCTCAGCCACGACCCCACCTCGGCCAGCACCCGGCGCAGCACGTCGAGCCCGTCCGGGCCGCCGTCGAGGGTCCGCAGGTCCTCGTGCTCGCGCATCTCGGCCGGCAGGTGCGCGACCTCCCGGCTCGGCACGTAGGGGACGTTGGCCACGACGAGGTCGAAGCGCAGCCCGGCGGGCAGGGCGGAGAAGAGGTCGCCGGTCACGACGGTGGCTCCCGGCAGGTTGCGGCGGGCGCAGTCGGTGGCGGGGGGCAGCAGGTCGGTCGCGTGGACCCGCAGCGACGGGACGCGGTCGGTGACCGCGCCGATCAGCGCGCCCGTCCCGCAGCACAGGTCCAGCGCCCGGTCCCCGGGGCGCGCGTGGGCGACGGCGAGGTCGACGAGGGCGCCGGTGCGGTGCCGCGGGACGAACACCCCCGGGGCGACGGCGTAGCGGCGGCCGCGGAAGAGGGCCCACCCGAGCACGTCCTCGAGCCGCTCACCCGCGACCCGCCGCGCGACGAGGGCGTCCAGGTCGCCCCCGGCGGCGCGCAGGAGCTCGGCCTCGCGCTCGGCGAAGACGCACCCCGCCGCGTGCAGCCTGCCCACCACGTCCACGCCGCCAGTGTCCCAGCACCCACCCGGCTCCCCGGAGGTGGAACACCTCGGCGGGGCGCGGGGTTGCCCCCTGTGGAAGCCTCGTCGTTCGAAAGGTCGCACCATGTCGTTCGCGTTCTCGGTCCTCGACCTCGCCCCCATCGCTCCGGGGCAGTCGGCGGGCGACAGCATCGCGGCCAGCGTCGCCCTCGCCCGGACCGCCGAGGAGCACGGCTACCGCCGCGTCTGGTACGCCGAGCACCACAACATGCCGCACATCGCCTCGTCGGCGCCGGCCGTCCTCATCGCGCACGTCGGCGCGCACACCAGCACCATCCGCCTCGGCTCGGGCGGCGTCATGCTGCCCAACCACTCGCCGCTGGCCATCGCCGAGCAGTTCGGGACGCTGGAGGCCATGTACCCGGGGCGCATCGACCTCGGGCTCGGCCGGGCCCCCGGCTCGGACGAGGCGACGACGTACGCGCTGCGGCGGGACCCGGCGGCCTCGGCGCAGTTCCCCGAGGACGTCGCCGAGCTGCGCGCCTACCTCGCGGGCCGCTCCCGCGTCCCCGGGGTGCAGGCCACCCCCGGCAGCGGGCTGAACGTCCCGCTGTACGTGCTGGGGTCGTCGACGTTCGGGGCGCACCTCGCCGCCCGGCTCGGGTTGCCGTACGCGTTCGCCTCGCACTTCGCGCCCCAGCAGTTGCGCGCTGCGGTCGTCTCCTACCGCAACGAGTTCCAGCCCTCGGAGCAGCTCGCGGAGCCGTACGTGATCGCGGGCGTCAACGTGGTGGCCGCCGACACCACGAGCCGGGCCCGGGAGTCGTTCGCCCAGGTGCAGCGACGTTTCGCGACCTCGCTGTTCGGGCGGGGCCGCACGTTCACCGAGGCGGAGATCGACATCCTCATGGAAACCGCTGCGGGGCAGCACGTCCAGCAGATGCAGCACTACTCCGCGATCGGCACCCCGGGCGAGGTCCGGGAGTACCTGGAGGAGTTCCGCCGCGAGGCCGGCGCCGACGAGCTCATCGTCGCCCACCAGGCGCTGGACACCGACGCCCGGCTGCGTTCGGTGCGGCTGCTCGCCGAGGCGTTCGAGGGTGCGACCGTCTGACGGCGGGCACCGACCGCCGACCGGCCCCGTGAGGGGCGGTCAGCGGTGCTGCTGCGTCGGGACGGGCAGCACCCGGCGCCCCGGGCCGAGGCGGGCCTGGACGCGCGCCACGGACGCGCGCAGGAAGGGTTCCCGTTCGCGCCGCGCCTGGCGCTCGGCGGCGGGGTCGCCCCGGTGCCGGGCGTGCATCTCCTGCAGGCGCTCGGCGAGCCGGACCTCCCGGCCGTCGGGGGTGGACGTCATGTCGCAGTACACGAGCGCGTCGGCGACGGCGCCGCCCTCGTCGGGGTAGGCGTCGAGCCGGTCCACCAGACCCCGCGCGCGGGCCATGAACCGGGACCCGCTGTGGTGGGCGACGAGGCCCACGAGGCGGACGGGCCACCCGAGCTCGGCCAGGTGGTCGGCGCCGTCGAGGGGGTGGAAACCGGAACGCAGCAGGGCGGGGGCGTACCCGACGTCGTGCAGGGCGGCGGCCGCGACGAGCAGTTCCCGGTCCTGTTCGGGGACCGTGTGGGCGATGGACCGCGCGGTGGCCGCGGCGAGCCGGGTGTGCGCCCAGCGGGCGTCGACCCCGCTCAGGAGCTCGTGGGCCAGGTCCAGGGCCGCCTGCCCGCTGACGAAACCTTTCGGTCCGGACACGGCGACGTCCGTTTCGCTGCTCATCGTCTGCTCCTCGCTGCCGGAGACGTCCTCGTCGTCCCGCGATCCGCGCTCACCATGGCACGGCACCGGGTCCGCTGCCAACAGCCGGACCCTCACGGGTACCTCTGCACCAGTTCCCGGCCGATCCGGCCGAGTTCCGCCCGTACGCTCGCTGGTCCCTCCACCTCGATCCCCGCCCCCCACCCGGCCAGCGTCCGCGCCAGGTCGAGCGGCGCGGGTGCCGCGACCAGGCAACGGGCCCGCCCGCCGCCGAGTTCCCGGACGTCGGTGCAGTGCCGGCCGAACTGCGTGCGCAGCACGGGCAGGAACCTCGTGGGCACGACGACGGTCGCGCTCGTCAGCGACCGCCGCGCCTCCACCTCCCCGACGACCCGCTGCCACTCGCGGACCAGGTCGAACCCGTCGGGACGTTCGAACCGTTCGTCCAGAGTTTCTAGATCCCCGATGCGGTCGAGGCGGAACGTGCGCCGTCCCCGCGGGGTCTGCGCGAGCAGGTACCAGACGTCGTCCTTGTCGACGAGGCCCAGGGGGTCGACCGTCCGCAGCGTCCGGCCGGTCCGCGACGCGTAGTCCAGCCGGACGCGCGTGCGGGACACGACGGCCCGCTGCAACTCCTCGACGAGGCCGGGAGGGGCCGCCTCCTGCCCGCCCCACCGGGCCGGGTCGACGACGACCGCCTCGGCCGCGGCCTCGGCGTCGGCGCGGAACGTCCCCGGCAGGGCGCGCACCAGCTTGCGCAGCGCGGTCCTCGCCCGCGGGCTCGTGGCGGTCGGGCCGACGGTGAGGAACAGCGCCCGGGCCTCGTCGCGCGTCAGCCCGGACAGGTCCGTGCGGGCACCGCCGACGAGGGACCAGCCGCCGCCGCGCCCGGCCTGCGGGTAGACGGGGACCCCGGCGCTCGCGAGGGCCGCCAGGTCCCGCCGGGCGGTGGCCAGGGACACCTCGAGCTCGACGGCCACCTCGGCGGCCGTCACCCGCCCCCGCGACTGCAGGAGCAGCAGGACGGCCACGAGGCGGTCGGCGCGCACGTCGTCGAGAGTGCCACCGGAAGTGCTCAGGAGGTGAGCGCTTCACCCGGCAGTCTCGTGGGTGTCGAGACCGCACCGGACGAGGGAGCACGTGATGTTGCGAGGCATGTCGACCGTGGCGCTGCTGGCGGAGGACTTCGAGGGCGCCAAGCGCTGGTACACCGAGCTGCTGGGGATCGCGCCGTACTTCGACCAGCCCTGGTACGCCGAGTTCCGCGTCGGCGACCACCAGCACGAGCTGGGGATCCTCGACGCCCGCTTCGCCGGGCAGCTCGGCGGGGTCCCGGCGACCGACCGCCCCGGCGGCGTCGTCCTGTACTGGCACGTCGACGACCTCGACGCCGCGATCGCCCGCACGCTCGAGCTGGGGGCGACGGTGTTCCAGCCGGCCCGGCGGTTCGGCGAGGGGTTCACGGGGGCCTGCGTGCTCGACCCGTTCGGCAACCTCCTGGGCCTCATGCACAACGCGCACTACCTCGAGGTGCTCGCGGGCCGCACGTCATAACCTCGGAGCGTGCCGCAGATCGCCCCTCACGCCCTGACCATCCCCGCCTCGCCGATCCGGCGGATCTTCGACCTGGCCCAGGGCCTGGACGACGTGGTCTTCCTCAACGTCGGCGAGCCGGACCTGCCGGTGGCGCCGCACGTCCTGGCCGCCGGGGCGCAGGCGTGGCGCGACGACGTCACCGACTACACGCCGAACGGCGGGATCCCCGCCCTGCGCCGGGCCATCGCGGGCAAGCTGGCGCGGGACAACGGCCTCGACGTCGACCCCGAGCAGGTGTGGGTGACCGCGGGCGGCATGCAGGCCCTGCACCAGGTCCTGTCGCTGACCCTCGACGCGGGGCAGGAGGTGCTCGTCCCCGACCCCGGGTACGTGAACTTCTCCATGACCGCCCGGCACGTGGGGGCCGTGCCCGTGCCGTACCCGCTGGACGCGGCGAACGGTTTCCGGCCCGACCTGCCGGCGCTGGAGGCGGCCGTCACCGGGCGCACCCGCGTGCTGCTGGTGAACTCCCCGTCGAACCCGCTCGGCACGGTGTACCCCGCTGACGTGCTCGCCGGCCTGCTGGAGTTCGCCCGCCGGCACGACCTGTGGGTGGTCTCGGACGAGGTGTACGAGCGGTTCACGTACGGCGTCGCGCACGTCAGCCCCGCCGGCCTGGACCCCGACGGGCGGGTGCTGTCGGTGTTCTCCTTCTCCAAGACGTACGCGCTGACGGGGGCGCGCGTCGGGTGGTTCGTCGCGCCGCCGGCGTGGGCGCCGTTGCTGCGCACGGCGCAGGAGTCGGTGATCAGCTGCGTCAACGCCCCGGCCCAGCACGCCGCGCTCGCGGCCCTGGAGGGCGACCAGCAGGTCGTCGCGGACGCCCGCGAGCACTACCGCGCGAACATCGACGCGGCCTGCGAGGTGCTGGACGGCAAGGGGGTCCGCTACCAGCGCCCGGCGGGGGCGTTCTACTTGTGGGTGGACGTGTCGCACGTCAGCGGCGGGGACGTGTCGGCGTGGTGCGAGCGGTTCCTGGTGGAGCAGCGCGTCGCCGTGGCGCCGGGGTCGGGTTTCGGGGCCAGCGGTGAGGGGTGCATCAGGTTGTCCCTGGCCGGCACCCGTGCGGACGTCGTGACGGGGGTTTCCCGGATCCCCGCGGTGGGGTGAGGGCCCGGAGCAGGAGTACGCTGAACGACAGGTGTCGCACAGAAGGTGCGGGGCCTGCCGGGCGGTCGACGGAGGTCGTCCGGCGTGCGCCGGACGCACACCGACCGAAGGGAACGTGCCCCGTGGACCGCTTCAGCGACCGCGTCGTCCTCATCACCGGCGGGGGGTCCGGCCTCGGCCGCGCCACCGCCGTCCGCCTCGCCACCGAAGGCGCCAGGCTCTCCCTCGTCGACGTCTCCGCCGAGGGTCTGGCCGCCTCGGCCGCCGCCGTCGCCGAGGCGGCCCCCGGCGCCGAGGTGCTCACCGTCACCGCCGACGTGTCCAAGGAGGCCGACGTCGACGCCTACGTCGCCGCCACCCTCGAACGGTTCGGGCGCATCGACGGGTTCTTCAACAACGCCGGCATCGAGGGCCGGCAGAACCCCACCGAGGACTTCACGGTCGAGGAGTTCGACCGCGTCTACGGGATCAACCTGCGCGGGGTGTTCCTGGGCCTGGAGAAGGTCCTGAAGGTCATGCGCGAGCAGGGCGGCGGCTACGTCGTGAACACCGCGAGCGTCGGCGGGATCCGCGGCATCGGCAACCAGTCCGGGTATGCCGCGGCCAAGCACGGCGTCGTGGGCCTGACGCGGAACTCCGCCGTCGAGTACGGCGAGCACGGCATCCGCGTCAACGCCATCGCGCCGGGGGCGATCTGGACGCCCATGGTCGAGAACTCCATGCGCCAGCTCGACGCTGAGAACCCCGAGAAGGCCGCCGAGCAGTTCATCCAGGTCAACCCGACCAAGCGGTACGGCCAGGCGCCCGAGATCGCCTCCGTCGTGGCGTTCCTGCTCTCCGACGACGCCTCCTACGTCAACGCGACCGTCGTGCCGATCGACGGCGGTCAGTCGGCCAAGTACTGAGTTCCCACTGCGATCTCACGGGGGAACTCGACCCCCGTGAGGTCCTCGGAGACCGCCCACAGCCTGCGCTGCAGGGCGAGGTCGTAGGACTGCGGGCTCGACGTGACGACCTCGGGGAAGCCGCGCACCTCGCCCCGTCCGCCGGGGCCGTAGTACTGGCCGCCGAGCACGGCCGGGTCGGTCGCGGCTCGCAGGGTCGGCAGGGCGCCCATGTCGGCGGACTGAGCCAGCCGGCGCGCGACGGGGTTCCCGAGGCGCTGCAGCGCAGCGGGGGAGTTGCGCAGCAGCTCCGTGCTCGCCACCCCGGGGTGCGCGGCGACGGCGACCGTCGTGCCGAGCGGGGCGAGCCGGCGCTGGAGTTCGTAGGTGAACAGCAGGTTCGCGAGCTTCGACTGCCCGTAGGCGCCGGTCCGGCTGTAGGAGCGCTCCCACTGCAGGTCGTCGAAGTGGATGGCGGCGCGGATGCGGTGCCCCACGCTGCTGACGGTCACGACGCGGGAACCCTCCACGGGGGTCAGCCGGTCGAGCAGGAGGCCGGTGAGGGCGAAGTGGCCCAGGTGGTTCGTGCCGAACTGCCGCTCGAAACCGTCGCGGGTCGTCTCGCGCGGCGTGTACATGACGCCGGCGTTGTTCACCAGCAGGTCGATGCGGGGGTGGTTCTCGCGCAGTTCGGCGGCTGCCGACCGGACCGAGGCCAACGAGGTGAGGTCGAGTTCGGTGACCTGGACGTCCCCGCCCATCCGCCCGGCGGCGGCTCGTCCCTTGGCGACGTCGCGCACCGCCAGGACGACCCGCGCGCCGCGGGCGGCGAGGGCCTGTGCGGTGGAGAAACCCAGGCCGGTGTTGGCCCCGGTGACGATCGCCACCCGTCCGGTCTGGTCGGGGACGTGCTGCTGGTTCCACTGCTGGGTCACGTGAGCTCCTCGGGAAGAGACCGTCGGTCTGTTGTCGACCACGCTAAGAGACCGGTGGTCTGCTGTCAAGAGACCGGTGGTCTGAAACTGGTAGCCTGGAGCCGTGACGTTCCAGCGGGCCCGCACCGAGGAGCAGCGGGAGGCGCGCCGGCAGGCGATCCTCGAGGCCGCGGCCGCCATGCTGGAGGAGATGCCGGTCGCCGACGTCAGCCTCAACGAGCTGAGCCGCCGCGTCGGCCTGGCCAAGTCGAACGTGCTGCGCTACTTCGACTCGCGCGAGGGTGTCCTGCTCGAGCTGCTCACCTCGGCGACGCGGGAGTGGGTCGGGGAACTGTCCCGCGCTCTGCCGGCCCTCGACCCCGCGGCGCCGCTGCCGTCGCGCGCGGAGCAGGTGGCCGACGTCGTCGCCCGGACGCTGTCCGCGCGACGGGTGCTGTGCGACCTCGTGGGGGCCCAGGGCAGCGTCCTGGAGCACAACGTCACCGTCGACGTCGTGCGGCACCACAAGCACGTGGCGCACCGGTTGCTCGCGGAGGTGGGCGAGCTCCTGCGCGGGGTGCTGCCGGAACTGGGGGCGTCGGCGGACGTCGTCGGCTTCCAGGTCGCGGTCTTCGCGGCGGCCCTCGCGCCCTACAGCTCGCCGTCGGCCGCCGTGCTCGCGGCCTACGCGGCCGACCCCGGGCTGGCCGCCCTGCACCAGGAGCTGCCGGACTCCCTGCGGCAGGCCGTCCGGACGGTGCTGCTGGGGGCTCTGCCGCGCACGTGAGGCGGACGCGGGCTGGCAGAGTCCTCCCTGCACCGCCGGCGGTCGATCCGCGACCCCGGCCCCCGAGGAAGGTCACCCGTGACTGACGCAACCACCCCCGGCCGGCAGAACGTCTCCGGCGGTTCGCCCTACGAACCCGTCCTGGGGTACTCGCGCGCCGTGAAGGTCGGCGCGCAGGTCTTCGTGGCGGGGACCACCGCGCCCGGCGAGGACGCGGCGGCCCAGGCGCGCGCGGCCCTGGCCACGATCGCCGGCGCCCTGGAGCAGGCCGGTGCGACGCTCTCCGACGTGGTCCGCACGCGGGTGTTCCTGACCGACATCGCCGACTTCGACGCCGTGGGCGCCGTGCACGGGGAGGTCTTCGGCGACATCCGCCCCGCGATGGCGATCGTCCAGGTGGTGGCCCTCGCCGGCCCCGACAACAAGGTCGAGATCGAGGCCGACGCGGTCATCGCCTGACCACTCGGTTCCCGGGGGCCTACCAGGCGTAGGCCTCCGGGGCGGGCTTGCCCGGGTTCGGGAAGGGGGCGGGGAACAGCTCGTCGAGCCGGTCCAGCGCGGCCTGGTCGAGCTCGAGGTCGATCGCGCGCAACGAGTTCGTGAGCTGTTCCACGGTGCGCGGCCCGATGATCGGCGCGGTGACCGCGGGCCGGGTCAGCAGCCAGGCGACGCCGACGTCCGCCGGGTGGGCCCCGAGGTCGGCGCAGAACTCCTCGTAGGCCTGCAGGGTGGCACGGTTCTTCTCGACCCCCTCGGAGTTCGACGTCCCCCGGCCCTCGTCCCCGCCGGCCTGCTTCGCGAGCACCCCGCCGAGCAGGCCGCCGGCCAGCGGCGACCACGGGATGACGCCGAGGCCGTGGTGCTCGGCGGCGGGCAGGACCTCCAGTTCCACCCAGCGCGACATGAGGTTGTACAGCGACTGCTCGCTGACGAGCCCCACCATCTTCCGCTCGGCCGCGCTGGCCTGCGCCAGGGCGAGGTGCCAGCCGGCGAAGTTCGAGGACCCGACGTAGAGGACCTTGCCCTGCTGGCGCAGGACGCTGAAACCCTCCCAGATCTCCTCCCACGGCGTCGCGCGGTCGACGTGGTGCATCTGGTAGAGGTCGATGTGGTCGGTCTGCAGGCGCTTCAGCGACGCGTCGCACGCCTGCCGGATGTTGTAGGCGGACAGCTTGCCGTCGTTGGGCCAGTCGGTCATGTCGCCGTAGAGCTTGGTGGCCAGGACGGTCTTCTCGCGCCGGCCACCGCCCTGGGCGAACCAGCGTCCGACGATCTCCTCGGTCTCGCCCTTGTGGCTGCCGTAGCCGTTGGCGGTGTCGAAGAAGTTGATGCCGTGCTCGTGCGCGGCGTCCATGACGGTGCGGCTGTCGGCCTCGCTCGTGCGGGGGCCGAAGTTCATCGTGCCCAGGCACAGCGGCGAGACGCGCAGTCCGGTGCGGCCGAGGTGGCGGTACTCCATGCCGGGGACCCTACGCGCGGGTCCGGAGCGGGGGAAGGGGTTTCCGGCATCGTTCCCAGATCCCTGGCGGGGGTGGCCCGCGGGCTCCGATAGCGTCGATACGCTCCAGGGATAGCGATGGATGGTACGCGGTGCTAGGCTCGTACCAACGCTACGAATCGAACGTACCGATGCACTGGAGGAGAACCGTGACCGAGCAACGAGTCGCCGTCGTCACCGGAGGGTCCCGCGGCATCGGCCGCGCCGTCGCCACGACGCTGGCCGCCCGCGGCCAGGCCGTCGTCGTCGGCTACGCCGGGTCCGAGCGCGCCGCCGCCGAGGTCGTCGGGGAGATCACCGCCGCCGGGGGCCGGGCGGTCGCCGCGCAGGCCGACGTCGCCGACGAGCACGCCGTCGCCGCGCTGTTCGACGCCGCCGAGCAGGAGTTCGGCGGCGTCGACGTCGTCGTGAACGCCGCCGGCCGCCTCGCCCTGTCCACCGTCGCCGACCTCGACCTCGACGACTTCGACGCCCTGCACCGCACCAACGTCCGCGGCACGTTCGTCGTCGCCCGTGAAGCCGCCCGCCGCGTGCGCGACGGCGGGGCGGTCGTGACGTTCTCCACCTCCGTCGTGGGGTTGCAGCTGCCGACCTACGGCGCGTACGTGGCGAGCAAGGGCGCCGTCGAGGGCCTGACGATGATCCTCGCGCGCGAGCTGCGCGGCCGGGACGTCACCGTGAACGCCGTCGCCCCCGGGCCCACCGCGACGGAGCTGTTCCTCGACGGCAAGGACGAGGCGACGATCGAGCGCATGGCGAAGCAGCCGCCGCTGGAGCGCCTCGGGGAACCCGCCGACATCGCCGAGGTCGTGGCGTTCCTCGCCGGCCCCGGCCGGTGGGTCAACGGCCAGGTCGTGCGCGTCAACGGCGGGATCGTCTGACGCCTCTCCTACCCCCGGTCCGCTGAAGGGGAGCTGAGACGCACGGCGAGCGCCCCAGCGGTTCCCGGTCCTACGCTCGGGTGCCCGCGATCGCGGGAGTCGTGAGGACCGGAGGAACTCGTGCTCGACACCGTCAACGGCCTGCCCGTGCACCCGCTCGTCGTGCACGCCGTCGTCGTCATGCTGCCCCTGGCCGTGCTGGGCACCGTCCTCGTCGCGCTCTCACCGCGGCTGCGGGCCCGCTACGCCGGGATCAACGCCCTCGTCGCGCTGGTCGGCACCGTCCTGTGCCCGGTGGCCACGAGCAGCGGTGAGGCCCTGGAGCACCGCGTCGGGGACCCCGGCGTGCACGCCGAGCTCGGCGACCAGCTCCTGTGGTTCTCGATCCCCATGACCCTGTTCGCGATCGCGATGTGGTGGCTGCAGCGCCGCGTGCGGCCCGAGCGCACGGCCGTGCGCGGCCTCGGGCTGATCGCCGTCGTGGCCGTCGTCGCCTCCGTCGCCGCCGGGGTGCAGGTCTACCGCGTCGGGGACTCCGGGGCCAAGGCCGTCTGGGCCGACCAGATGACCGCCTCCGCCAAGAGCTGACGTCCTTCAGCGGGGCTTCAGCCGCCCCGCGCCACGCTGGCCCGGTGACGTCCTCCCGCCGGTTCGCCGCCGCCAAGGTCCCCGAGATCACCGCGCTGTTCTGGGTCGTGAAGATCCTCACCACCGGGATGGGGGAGGCCGCCTCGGACTACCTGGGCGAGAAGGACCTCGTCCTCGGCGGCGTCGTCGGGGTCGGGGGCTTCGCCCTCGCGCTGGGGCTGCAGCTGCGCGCCGACCGCTACCGCGCCCCCCTCTACTGGTTCTGCGTCAGCGCGATCGCGGTGTTCGGGACGATGGTCGCCGACGTCGCGCGCGTCGCCACCGGGCTGCCGCTGTGGGCGACGTCCGCCGGGTGCGCCCTGGCCGTCGCCGTCCTGTTCGCGTGGTGGTGGCGGCGCGAGGGGACCCTGGACGTCCACAGCATCACGACCGCCCGCCGGGAGCGCTTCTACTGGGCCACCGTGCTGGCCACCTTCGCCCTCGGGACCGCCGTCGGTGACCTGACGGGCCTGGCGATGGGCCTGGGGTTCCTGCCCTCGGGGATCCTGTTCACCGTCGCCATCCTCGTGCCGTTCGTGGCCTGGCGCCGGGGCCTGAACCCCGTCGTCGCGTTCTGGGCGGCCTACGTGCTGACCCGCCCGCTGGGCGCCTCGTTCGCCGACTGGCTCTCCAAGCCCCACGGCACGGGCGCCGGGCTCGGGTTCGGCGACGGCCCGGTCACCCTCGTCGCGCTGGCGGTCATCGTCGTCCCGGTGGGTCTCCTGACGGTGCGGGAGCGGGCCGTGGCCGGACCCGTCGAGCCCGCCGCCGTCCCGGACTGAGCGGGCCGCGCCGTGGGAGGCTCCGGTGTGACCACCGCGCCCCGCGTCCTGTTCGTCTGCGTCCGCAACCGCGGCAAGTCCCAGCTCGCGGCCGGGCTCATGCGCCGGCTCGTGCAGGAGCACCCGCAGCACCCGGTCACCGTCGTCTCCGCCGGGACGCGGGCCGGGACGGACCTCAACACCGAGGCCGTGCAGAGCCTGCTCGAGGTCGGCGTCGACATCACCGGCCAGCACCCGCAGCAGCTCACCGACGACCTCCTCCACGACGCTGACCTCGTCGTCGTCCTGGGGTCCGAGGCGCGCGTCGACCCGGCCGGCGGGGTGCCCGTCGAGGTCTGGGAGACCGACGAACCGTCCGCGCGCGGCATCGAGGGGGCCGAGCGGATGCGCCTGGTCCGCGACGACGTCGCCGCCCGGGTGCGGGACCTGCACACCCGCCTCGCCTCCGGGTGAGCGGCACGGCGGCGGGCCCGGGCCCGGACGGGCAGGATGGACCCGTGCGGGTGCTCCTGGTCGACGACGAGGTCACGCTGGCCGCGACCCTGGCCTCCGGGCTCGAGGGGGTCGGGTTCGGCGTCGAGGTCGTCCACGACGGCGGGACCGGTCTGGAGCGGGCGACGGAGGGAGCCTTCGACGTCGTCGTCCTCGACATCATGCTGCCGGTCCTCAACGGGTACGAGGTCTGCCGCACGCTGCGCTCCCGCCAGGTGTGGACGCCGGTCCTCATGCTCACCGCCAAGGACGGCGAGTACGACGAGACCGACGCCTTCGACCTCGGCGCCGACGACTACCTGCGCAAACCGTTCTCCTTCGAGGTCCTCGTCGCGCGGTTGCGCGCCCTCGTGCGCCGCGGCGCCCCCGAACGGCCCGCCGTCCTGAGCGCCGGTGACCTGGTGCTCGACCCGGCCTCCCAGCGCGTGCACCTGGCGGGGGAGGAGGTGCGGCTGACCGCCCGCGAGTTCCAGGTGCTGCACCACTTCATGCGCAACGCCGGGGACGTCCTCACCAAGACCAACGTGCTGCAGAACGTGTGGGACGAGTTCTACGACGGGGACGACAACCTCGTCGAGGTCTACGTCGGGTACCTGCGCAAGAAGATCGGCCGCGAGTTCATCGAGACGGTCCGCGGCGCGGGGTACCGGTTCACCAAGCTCCCCTGACGCGCCCGGTCCTCAGCGCCCCGGACCGGCGTCGAACTCCCCGGCCAGCGGCAGTTCCACCCGGAAACCCGTCCCCGCCGCGACGTCGAGGACCCGCACGGAACCGCCGTGCGCGGCGACCACCTCCCGCACGATGGCCAGCCCCAGACCGCTGCCGCCGGAGTCCCGGGTACGGCTCTCCTCCAGCCGCACGAACCGGTCGAAGACGCGGTCGCGGTCGGCCGGCGGGATCGGTGCGCCGTCGTTCCAGACGGTGAGCAGGGCTCGTGAACCGTTGCGCCGCAGATCGACCGAGATCTCGTGGTGGGCGTGCCGAGCCGCGTTGTCCGTGAGGTTGCGCAAGACCCGGGACAGTTCCCGCGGGTCGCCGAGGACGCGGGCCGGTTCCCGGTGCATCGTCACGTTCAGCGTGGTGGCCGCCCGCAGCCGCCGGTGCTCGTCGGTGACGAGGTCGTCCAGGTCGACCTCCTCGACCCCCTCGCCGTCCGTCGCCGTCCGCGCCCGTCCGCGCTCGTCGACGCGCGCCAGCAGCAGGAGGTCGGCGACGAGACCGTCCAGCCGCCGGGCCTCCCCGCGCACCAGCCGGGCGAGGTCGCGCGGGTCGGTGCGCTCCGGCTGCGTCAGCGCGATGTCGGCCGCGGCGCGCAGCGTCGCGATGGGGCTGCGCAGTTCGTGGCTGGCGTCGGAGACGAACTGCCGCTGGGCGGCGTCGGCCCGTTCCAGGCCGGTGAGCATGGAGTTCATGGTCGTCGCCAGTCGCGCCACCTCGTCGCGGCCCGGGGGGATCGGGACCCGTTCGGACAGGTCGCGGTGGCTGATGCCCTCCACGGTGGACCGGATGCGCGTCACCGGCCGCAGCGACCGGCCCACGAACACGTACGTCGCGAAACCCACCGTCAGCAGCAGCAGCGGACCCGCCACGGCCATCGCCACGACGGCCGCGTGCAGCGTGTCCTCGCCCGTGCCGACGGACTGCGCGACGACCACCGTGAACCGCCGGTCCCGCCCGTCGTCGGAGACCTCCCCGCCCAGCACCGTCACCCGGTAGGGGTCGTCGTCGAAGGGCAGCCGGACCTTGCGGCGCTCCGTCGCCCCCGGGGCGGGCTGGTCGCCGACCACCGCCCGGGACCCCCGCAGCTCCGGGCTCGACGCCACGACCGCACCGTTCTCGTCGAGCACCTGCACGGCCTGCCGGCGGCGGGCCGCCTCCTCGATCGCGCTGCGCAGGCCGGGTGACTCCGTGACGGAGTCCGGGACCAGGGCGGCGATCGACTGGGCGGTGGACAGGGTGGCGGCGTCGACGCCCGTGCGCAGGTCGTGCACGAGGCTCAGCAGCAGCAGGCCGCCCGCCGCGAGCACGACCAGGCCCTGCACGAGCGTGGCGGCGACCGTCGAGCGGACCTGCACCCCGCACTCGCGCCACAGCGTCGCCACCCACCGCGCCGCGCTCCTCAGGGACATGCCCCCAGCATCGACCACCGCCGGGCCCCGTCGCGCACGCCGTCTTCAGCGGACGTTCAGCGTCGGGGGTCCACAGTGGCGGCGTGCACCAGGTGATCGCGACCCTCCTCGGCGTCCCGGCCGGGTGGCTGCTGGCGGCCGTGGCGCTGCTCGTCTTCGCCGAGGACGCCCTGTTCGTGGGGTTCGTCGTCCCGGGCGAGACCGCGGCCGTCGTCGCCGGGGCCGCCGCGAGTCTCGGCCGTGCGTCGCTGCCCGTCGTCCTGGTCGTCGTGGCCGCCGCGGCCGTCCTCGGCGACTCCGTCGGGTACCTGGTGGGGCGGCGTCTCGGACCGCGCCTGCTGCAGGCCCGGCCCCTGCGCCGGCACGCCGCGGGTCTGGAGAAGGGGCGCGACCTCGTCGAGCGGCGCGGGGGCGCGGCCGTGTTCCTGGGCCGGTTCACCGCGTTCCTGCGGGCGGTCACCCCCGCCCTGGCGGGTGCCGCGCGGATGCCGTACCGGCGGTTCCTGCCCTGGAACCTCCTCGGCGGCCTCACCTGGGCCACGGCCGCCGTGCTCGTCGGGTACGCGGCCGGGGCCTCCTTCGCCCGGGCCGCGCAGACCCTGGGGCGCGACAGCGCACTGGTGGCCCTGGCCGTCGTCGCGGTGGCCGGGACCGTCGTCGCCGTGCGCCGCCACCGCTCCTCCCGACCCGCCCGCCACGACGGCTGAGAGCCGTCGTCGGCCGCTGCGGCGACTACCGTTCGAGAAACCCCGCTGAGAGCAAGGAAACCACCGTGCAGTTGTGGCAGGCCGTCGTCCTCGGCGTCGTCGAGGGCCTCACCGAGTTCCTCCCCGTGTCCAGCACCGGGCACCTCACCATCGCCGAGAAGCTCCTCGGGATGCGCGTGGACGACGCCGGCACCACGGCGTTCACCGCGATCATCCAGTTCGGCGCGATCGTCGCCGTCATCGGGTACTTCCGCCGCGACATCGTCCGCTTGCTGCTGGCCTGGGTCGCCGGGCTGCGCGACCGGTCCGCGCGCACGCAGGACTACCGGCTGGCCTGGTGTGTCGTCGTCGGGTCGATCCCCGTCGGGCTGGTGGGTTTCGCGGCCAAGGACCTCGTCGCCGGGCCGCTGCGCAGCCTGTGGGTCGTCGCGTTCGCCCTCATCGGCTGGAGCGTCGTGATGGTCGCCGCCGAGAGCTTCGCCGCCCGGCGCGCCGTCCAGCACGGCGAGGGGCAGGTCAGCCTCAAGGACGCCGTCGTCATCGGTGTCGTGCAGTGCCTCTCGCTGGTACCGGGGGTCTCGCGCTCGGGTGCCACCATCAGCGCCGGGTTGTTCCGGGGCCTGGACCGGGTGACGGCGACGCGCCTGTCGTTCTTCATGTCCATCCCGGCGCTGACCGCGGCGGGGCTGTACGAGGGGGTTTCGGCGGGCAAGGACGTCTCGGCCACCGTCGGGTGGGGCGCCACGGCCGTGGGGACGCTCGTGAGCCTGGTCGTCGCCTACGCCTCCATCGCCTGGTTGCTGCGCTTCGTGGCCCACCACCGGATCAGCGTGTTCGCCGGGTACCGCGTCGCGCTGGGCGTCGTGCTCCTCGCCCTGCTGGGCACCGGGGTCCTGTCCGCCGTCTGAGGACGGCGCCGTGTGCGTGCCGTGGCCGCCGCGTGGAGGTTCACGGCCAGGACCCCGCCGGGGCGGTGGTTCCCAGTCCCTCCCCAGCCACCGCTGCGCACACTCACCCGGTGAGCCAGGTGCGAGAACGAGAAACCCCCGTCGTCGTCCGGCCGCCGCGGCGCCGGCGCCGGGTCGTCGCGGGGGCGGTCGTCGTCGCGCTGGCCGTCCCCGGGGTTTCCCTCGGCCGGGCGATGGTCGCCCCCGGGGCCGCGCCGGCGTCGGTGCGGGCCGTGGAGTGGGTGCGCGACCACGGGGGGAACCACCTCGTCGACCTCGCCGAGAACTGGTGGTTCTCCCGGCACGTGGCCGCCGGTGCGGTGCCGTCGACGCACCCGGTCACCACCGCGCAGGCCGCCGCGGCGCCGCACCCGGTCGCCAGCGTCACCGGGCACGCTCCCGGGCAGGGGGACTGGACCCCCGGACGGGTCGGTCGCGATGGCCTGCCCGCGCTCTACACGACGTGGTTCCGTCCCGACGCGCAGCACCCCGGGGTGGTCGCGGCGGCGGCGTGGATCCGGGCCGGCGGCTACGACGCCCACCTCGTGGCGGGAACCACGCAACCCGGGGGCGGTCCCTGGCCCGGTGGGGCGCGGGTCGCCCCGCAGGACGTCCCCGACCTGCTCGCCACCTTCAACGCGGGGTTCAAGTTCCACGACACCCCCGGCGGGTTCTTCGCCGGCGGCCGGTCCTCACGCCCCCTGGTCGACGGCCTGGCCACCGCCGTCGTCGACGACTCCGGCCGGTTGCAGGTCGGGACCCTGGGCCGGGAGGTGAGCATCGGCCCGCACACCGTCGCGGCCCGGCAGAACCTGCAGCTCATCGTCGACGGCGGGGCGCCCGTGCCGGGACTGGACCAGAACGGTTCCGGGCGCTGGGGAACCTCGCACAACCAGGGTCAGTACACGTGGCGGTCGGCGCTGGGCACCGACGCCGCCGGTGACGTCGTCTACGTCGGCGGGAACGGGCTGGACCTCGTGGACCTGGCCGACGCGCTGGTCCGGGCCGGGGCCGTGCGGGGCATGGAACTCGACATGCACAGCGGCATGGTGTCGTTCTCCAGCTGGACCGTGGCGGGCGGGACGGTGACGCCGACGAAGCTCCTGCCGGACATGACGCGCGAGGCGAACCGCTACCTCGCCCCCGACCAGCGGGACTTCTTCTACCTCACGCTGGCCTGAGGCCGCGTCGGCACGGGGGAGGGGCCCTTCACCGCGTCCAGCCGCAGCAGCGTCGTGACGCGCCGGGCCCCGATGCGCGGCAGGTGCTTGAGGACGTCCTGAAGCTCCCGCGTGGAGCCGGCGGCCACGTGCAGCAGGACGTCGTCGGGGCCGGTGACGGCGTCGGCGCGCAGCACGGCCGGCAACGCGGCGACCTCCTCGGCGAACCGCTCGTCGGAGACCTCCGAGTGCTCGGCGAGGGTGACGAGCACGAAGGCCTCCACCCCTGCGCCCGCGCGCCCCGGGTCGACGGCGGCGTGGATCCCGGTGATGACGCCGGTGTCCTTCAGGCGCTGGACGCGCCGCAGCGTCGCGGCCGGGGACAGGCCCACCCGCCGCGCCAGCTCGACGTTCGGCAGCGCGCCGTCGAGCTGCAGCACGTCCAAGATCACGCAATCGATGTCGTCCAGAGCGGCCACCACCTCACGGTAGTTGCGTCGACCACCCCCGTCGACGCGACGGGGTTGAGGTCCTGGCCCGGGAAGCCCCACGGTGGACGGGTGCGACACGTCCTGCCCCGCCCGATCCGGCCCACCCGTCAGGAGGCGGCCCTGGTCGCCGTCACCGCCGTGTGGGGCGGCACCTTCCTCACCGTCAAGCACGGTCTGTCCGTGGCCGGCCCGATGTCGTTCGTGGCGCTGCGGTTCGGGGCCGCGGCCCTGCTCCTCGCCCTCGTCTCCGGGCGGGCGCTGAAGGGCGTGACGCGCCGCGAACTCCTCGTGGGGGCCGCGGTCGGCGTCGCGCTGTTCGGCGGGTACGGGCTGCAGACCGCCGGTCTGCGGACGATCCCCAGCGCGACGTCCGCGTTCCTGACGGCCCTGTACGTCCCGCTGGTCCCGGTCCTGCAGTGGCTCCTCCTGCGGCGCCGGCCGAGCGCCGGGAACTGGGTCGCCGTGGGGCTGGCCCTGACCGGGCTCGTCCTGCTGACGGGTCTCGGCCTCGACGGGCTGACGGTGGGCACCGGTGAACTCCTGACCCTGGCGGGCGCCGTCGCCAGCGCCGCCGAGATCCTGCTCATCGGGCGGTTCGCGGCGGCGGTGGACGCCCGGCGCGTCACGGTGGTGCAGCTCGCGACGTGCGCGGCGCTCGCGGGGCTCACCCGGCCGCTCGTGGCCGAACCCGTCCCGGGGTTCTCGTGGACGCTGGCGGTCGTCGTGGCGGCCATGGCCGTCTCGACCGCCGTCATCCAGAGCACGATGAACTGGGCGCAGCGGTCGGTGTCCCCGACCCGCGCGACCGTCATCTACGCCGGCGAACCGGTGTGGGCGGGGCTCGTCGGGCGCGTCGCGGGAGAACGCCTCGGACCGGCCGCCGTCGTCGGGGGTGGGCTCGTCGTGCTCGCCGCGCTGGTCTCCGAGCTGAGGTTCCGGCGCTCACCCGAGCCACTGCAGCTGCCGGCCCCGCGACCAGCAGCGGCCGACGGCCCACGAGCGCAGGCTGTCGCGGGTGAGGAGAGTGATCCCGAGGACGCTGTGCCCGGAGGCGGGCCGGTCCCCGGAGGTGGGGACCGCTGGGGCGACGCCGACGCCCTCCACTGACGCCCACGCCACGGCGCGGCGCGTCGCGGCGGCGTCGAGCCGGCGCAGGAACCGCGCCCGGTCCTCGACGGTGAGCTCCGACAGCGCCCAGCACGTCGTGACCACGGGCAGCGCCCCGTCGGGGACGTCGGCGAGCGCCGCGTCCAGCAGGTCCAGGCGGTCCCCCGGCCGCCACGTCGGGGGGTCCGCGGCCAAGAGCCCGAGCGCGGCGTCGAGCCGCGCGTGCGGTTCGGGCCCGTCCGGCGGGAGGCAGGCGTGCAGCCAGCGCACGTCCTCCGCGCCGGGCGCGCCGACCCCCAGCACGGTGCGGGACACCACGCCCGGCAGGTCGCCGGGCGGCGGCGCGGCGCTGCGCACGAGCCCGGCGCGCACCTGCACCGGGGAGGCCGACTCGCCCGCGAACCGCCCGGCGCACGTGATCCCGACCCGGTCCAGGTGGGTGTCCAGCCCCGGCCCGGCGGCGAACGAGACCAGCCCCACCGCCCCGGCGCCCGCCCGGTGGGCGAGGTCGGCCACGAGCGGGCGCAGGGCGGCGAGCCGCTGCACGGGCAGCTCCCGGCGTCGCCGCCGGGTCAGGGAGGCGACGGCTTCCCCGTTGCGCTGCAACGTCTCCAGCGCGGCCGGTCCTGCTGCGGCGAGGTCCCGACGGGCGTAGGCCGCGGCGAGGTCCGGGGCCAGGCCCGCGAGAGCGAGGTGGTGCAGGGCGGCGAGGACGGCCGGCACCGTGCGCGGGGCGCGCCCGGAGGCCACCAGGACCCGGGCCACCTCGTCCTGCAGGGGCGAGTCGTTCACGGGAACGCTGCTCACGACGGCCTCACCGCTCACGAGCGCTCCCGCTCGGCGGGCGCCCCGCGCGCTCGAGCCCGCGCCGGGTCCGCACCGGCTGCACGGGGTCAGCCCCGCCGGACCGGAGGTGCGCTCACCGGCCCACCGTAGTTCCCCGGCGGCTAGGTTGAGGTCGTGCACGACGCGGACGTCGTCGACGTCGAGGACCTGACGGACGCGCGCTGGATCGCGCACCCGGAACGACCCGGGACGTGGCCCTCGCGCGCCACCTGCCGCGACGGCCGCTGCGCCGCCCCGGTGTTCACGCACGAGGTCCGCATCGACGTGCCCGTCCGGCGCGCGCGGCTGGTCCTGGCCGCCGGGGGCCACGCCGACGTCCGCGTCGACGGGGCGCTCGCGACCGACGAGGTCCTCAGCCCGGGGACCACCCACTGGGACCGCCGCGTCGAGGTCGTCGAGCACGACCTCACCGCGGTCCTCACCGTGGGCCGCCACGAACTGTCCCTGGAACTGGGCAGGGGTTTCTTCGGGATGACCAACGCGAACGTGTGGGGCTGGGAACGCGCACCCTGGCACGACGAACCCTGCGTCCGGGCCGCCCTGCACCTGGAGCACGCCGACGGTTCCCGCCGCACGGTCGTGACGGGCCCGGCCTGGACGGTCCACCGCGGTCCCCGGCTCCTGGACGACCTCTACGCCGGGGAGGTCGTCGACCTGAGGTTCCGCGGCCCGCGGGTGCCCGCCGCGCTGGTCGCGGGGCCGGTGGGGGAACCGGTGCCCCGGCTGGCCCAGCCGTCGCGGATCACCGAGGTGCTGGGCCCGGTGTCGGTGGCCGAACCCCTCCCCGGGGAGTTCGTCGTCGGTTTCCCGCGCGTCGTGTCCGGGTGGGTCCGCCTGCGCGTCGACGGACCCGCCGGGACGACGGTGCGCCTGCGGTACGGCGAGCGGCTGCGTCCCGACGGACTGCCGAACGCCGACGACGAGAAGGGCTACTTCACCGACGGTTTCCAGACCGACGAGATCACCCTGGCCGGTGGTCCGGTCACGTGGGAGCCGCGGTTCTCCTACAAGGGTTTCCGGTACGTGCAGGTCTCGGGGTGGCCCGACCCCGCGGGGCCGGGGGCGGGGGACGTGCTGTGCTGCGTCGTGCACACCGACGCGGCCCGCACGTGCGAGTTCACGGTCGACGACCCGTTGCTGCAGTGGATCCACGACGCCACCGTGCGGACGCTGGAGAACAACCTGCACGGCTACCCGACGGACACGCCGAAGTACGAGAAGAACGGCTGGACCGGTGACGCGCTCGTGGGGGCGGACGCGTTCCTCACCAACCTCGACGCGGCCCCCGTCCTGCGGTCGTGGGTGCGCAGCCTGGCCGAGACGTGCGACCCGGTCCCGGCGCTCACCGCCCCGAACGCGGGGGTCTTCGGCGTCCACACCCGGGCGCCGGTGTGGCACGCGGCTCTGCTCACGGTGCCCTGGGACCTGTTCCGGCACACGGGGGACGTGTCGGTGCTGGCGGAGAACTGGGCCGAGGCGGCCGCGTACGCGCGCCACGAGCTCGGTCGTTCGCCCGGCGGGATCGCCGACACGATCCTCGGCGACTGGGTCGCCCCCGGCACCGACCCCGGCGGGGCGAACCCCCCGGAAGACTCCCGCGTCCCGGCCACTGCCTTCCTCGTGCGGATCCTCGACGTCGCCTCGTGGACGGCGGGCGAACTCGCGCGCTCCGGGGAGGCCGCGTGGTTCGCCGACCGGGCGCAGGAGGTGCGCGCCGCGTTCGTCCGCGAGTTCCTCGACCCGGCGACGGGCGTGGTCGGCGGGCCGGGGGACGCGGGGTTCCGGCAGTCGCACCACGTCCTGGCCCTCGCGTTCGACGTCGTGAGCGATCACGACGTGCGCGCCCGGATCGCCGCGGCCCTCGCCGCGGACGTGCGCGCGCGGGACGACCACCTCGACACGGGCGCGATCGGGACCAAGTGGCTGCTGCCCGTCCTGACCGAGGCCGGGTACGCCGAACTCGCGGTGCGCATCGCTCGGCAGCGCACGCCCCCGTCGTGGGGTGCGTGGTTCGAGGCCGGGGCGACGACGACGTTCGAGCACTGGGACCTCGCGGCGCGCTCGCACGGGCACTACTTCCTCGGAACCGTCGACGACTGGCTGACGGGCCACGTCGGGGGTCTGCGCCTGCTCGAGCCCGGGTGGCGCAGTTTCGCCGTCGACCCGCGGTGCACCGACTGGATCGACTCCGCCGCGGTGTCCGTGGTCACACCGCACGGGACGGTCGCGGTGGCCTGGTGGCACGAGGACGGTGAGGTGCGGGTGCGGGTGGACGCCCCGCCGGGCACCCGCGCGGTCCGTCCCGGGCACAATGGCGCCTGAGCCCGTCCCTTCCGTCAGGAGCAGCCCATGAGCACCCTGCCCACCACCCCGGACCGCAACCTCGCCCTCGAGCTCGTCCGGGCCACCGAGGCGGCGGCGATCCGGGCGACCCCGTACATCGGCCGGGGCGACAAGAACGCCGCCGACGGCGCGGCCGTCGACGCGATGCGCGAGTTCCTCGGCACGGTCGACTTCGCCGGCGTCATCGTCATCGGCGAGGGGGAGAAGGACGAGGCCCCCATGCTCTTCAACGGCGAGCAGGTCGGCACCGGCAACGGCCCGGCGTGCGACATCGCCGTCGACCCCATCGACGGCACCTCGCTGACGGCGCTGGGCCGCCGCAACGCGATCTCGATGATCGCGGCCGCCGACCGAGGCGCGATGCTCGACGCCCACACGGTCTTCTACATGGAGAAGATCGTCACCGGCCCCGAGGGCGTCGGCGTCGTCGACCTGCGCCAGCCCATCGGGGAGAACGTCCGCGCGCTGGCCAAGGCCAAGGGCAAGGACGTCTCCGAGATCCAGGTCGGCGTCCTGGACCGTCCCCGCCACGAGCAGCTCATCGCCGACATCCGCGCCGCCGGGGCCGGGACCCGGCTGCTGCTCGACGGCGACGTCATGGGCGGGATCGGCGCCGCGTCGTACGAGGCGCGCCTCGACATGTGCGTGGGGATCGGCGGCAGCCCCGAGGGGGTCGCGACGGCCTGCGCGATCAAGGCCCTCGGGGGTCTCATCCAGGCCCGGCTCGCCCCGAAGACGGACGAGGAGAAGCAGCACGGCCTCGACGCCGGGCTGAAGTTCGACCACGTCTACTCCGCCGACGAACTCGTCAAGGGCGACAACACCTTCTTCGTCGCCACCGGGGTCACCGACGGCGACCTCGTGGAGGGTGTGCGGCGCAAGGGGCCGATCATCCGCACCGAATCGATCGCGCTGCGCGCCCGCTCCGGGACGATCCGGTTCGTCCGCGCCGACCACCTCGCGGAGAAGTGGCTCTGAGCGCGGTGCCGGCGGTCAGCCGCTGACGTCCCCACCGCGGACGTCGACGAGTTCGTCGAGGGTCGCGAAGAACGCCGCGATGCCCGGGGTGTTGCCGCCCTTCTCGCGCGACTCGTCCCAGGCGGCCCGGTCCGCCCACTCGACGACGTCGACCCACTGCGTGGCGTCGAGCCGGACGAGCCTGGCCGAGACGAAGCCGCGCCGGTCGGCCGCGAAGTCGGCGAGCATCGCGGGCCGGGCCGCCAGCATGTCCTCGACGCGTTCGGGGCGGACGGTGAAGGTCGTCAGTTCGATGGTCGTCACGGCAGCAGCCAACCACCCGGTCGCCGCCTGGTGAAGGCCCTGTCCGCCCGGCCCGGCCCGCTCAGGCGAACCACCCCGCGGGGTACGTCGCCGAGCGCCGGGCCAGGGCGGTGGCCTGCGCCGCGCTGAACGGCGCGAACGGTGCGTGGGCCAGGCCGGTCCCGTCGCGCGTGAACGTCCCGGCCACGGTGCCGCCCACGACCACCGTCCCGCGGAACACGCCGTTGCCGCCGGGGGCGACCCGGTCGGCGTGCTCGGGCGCCAGGACGTGGGAGCGGTCGGCGTACCCGAGCAGGAACTCGTCGAAACCGGGCAGCAGGTGCAGCGACCGGGCGGCGCGGCGGTGCGCCGCGACGAGGTCGGGCACCTCGGGGGCGACGAGGTGCTCGACGTCGTCGACGAGGACGGCCTCGAACTCCTCGCGCACCGCCGCGAAACCCCGGCGCGCCTGCCCCAGCGCGAGCTTCGTCCACGCGGCGAAGTCGGCGGGGGTGGCCGGCCCGTGCCCGCGCAGGTACCGCCTCGTCCACTCCGCCAGCGGGTCCTGCGGCACCCGGCGGTCGGTGACCCACCCGTCCACGGGCACGAACAGCTGCTCGCGCCCGCGCAGCGGCCCCTGGCACAGCACGCCGGTCAGGGCCAGGTGGACGATCAGGTGGTACCCGCGCCCCGCGGCCGTGGCCTGACCGGCGGCCTCGAAGGCGGCGAGCAGTTCGGCGCGGGAGGCGCCCTCACGGGTGAGGAACCCCGTCGCGGTGGTGCGGGCGACGTCGAGGTCGGCGGGCGAGATGCCCAGTTCGGCCCGCCGCCGGCGCATCGCCGTCTCCGCGCGGCCCGCGCACAGGTCCAGGACCCAGCCCAGGTCCGCCGCGCCCAGCAGGTGCAGCGTCCCGCGCATCGGCCAGGACCGGACGACGGTCCCGGCGTCCAGCGCCGCGGCCAGCCCGTCGGTGGTCCCCTCCGGGGTGCGCAGGGCCACGGCCGTCGCCGCGGCGCGCAGGTCCTGGGCCTGGACCGCCGCCAGGTGCTCGACGACGGCGGCGGCGCCCGGCAGCGGGGGCACGACGCGCTGGGCCACCAGCCGCCAGGTGCCGACGTCGTGGGCCGCGAGACGGGTCACGGTGGTCACGATGCCGCACCGGGGGGACGGGGAGGAGCGCATCCGGGCTCGTGCGCGCCGGTCCCTGCCCTCGGTGAGCCGATCCACGCGTGCGTGAGTACGGTCCCTGAGGTGACTGCGAGTGACGCGGAGCGGACGCTGGCCATGGTGCGCACCCTGCTCGACCGTTCCCACCTGGCCACCACGGGTCAGATCCCGGACGCGATCGCGCAGGCGGCGCAGACGCTGGGCTGGACGGCCGGCCTCTACCTGATCGACCACGAGCAACGGCTGCTGCTGCCGACTCCGGTCACCGGTGCACCCGCCCGGCGACCCCTGAACATCGAGACCACCCTGGCCGGACGGTGCTTCCGCACCGTGGAACCCGTTCCCACCGGCAGGACGGCGCCCGGGGTGTGGTTGCCCGTCGTCGACGGCTCCGACAGGCTCGGGGTCCTGGAGGTCGACGCCCCCGGAGGCATCGACCTCCAGGACCCGCTGGTCCAGGAACGGTGCCGGATGCTCAGCCACCTGGGCGGACACATGATCGCGGCCAAGAGTCCCTACGGCGACGGCCTGGACGGGCTGCGGCGGCTGCGGCCACGCACCGTCGCCTCCGAGCTGCTGCACCAGTCGCTGCCACCGCTGTCCTTCGCGTGCGAGGGACTGGTGATCTCCTGCTTGCTGCTGCCGGCCTACGACGTGGCCGCCGACGCCTTCGACTACGGCGTCGCCGACGACACGGTTCACCTGATGGTGCTGGACGCCACCGGTCACGACCTGCGGGGGACGATCCTGGCGACGCTGGCGCTGGCGGCCTACCGCAACGCCCGCCGCAACGGTCGCGGGTTGAGCGAGGGGGTCAGCGCCGTCGACCGCATCGTCGCCGAGCACGGAGGCGCCGAACGCTTCGCCACCGGTGTCCTGGGCGAGTTGGACATGAGCACCGGGCGGTTGCGCTACCTCAACGCAGGTCACCCCGCCCCGCTGCTGATGCGCCACGGCCGGGTGGTCAAGGAACTGGACGCCGGACGGCGGATCATGTTCGGGCTGGGGCAGGAACCGGCCGTGTTCGCCGAGGAGTGGTTGCAGCCGGGCGACCGCGTGGTCCTGTACACCGACGGGGTCGTGGAGGCGCGCGACCACGACGGGGAGTTCTTCGGGCAGGAACGGTTGGAGGAACTGCTGCACAAGGCCGCAGCCGCTGGACTGCCCGCCCCGGAAACGTTGCGGCGCATCGCCCACGACGTCCTGGACCGGCAGGGCGGAGTCCTCCAGGACGACGCCACGCTGCTCGTCGCGGAGTGGGCGACGAGCCGGGAGCGCACGTTCACCGCGGTCGGTGGGGTAGCGGCCCACGACCTGTCGCCGCACGGTGAGGAGCGCCAGTCGCCGCGGCGGTGAGACCCGGCCCCCCGGCGGGCGACGGGCGGGACCCGCGATCGACGGTCCTGCGCGGGGGGTGTCGACGTCGGCTCGCTGCGCGGGCCCGCGGCCCAGCGTCGTCGTGATCGCCGCGTCGCGATCACCGCGGCGGCTCCCGCGGCGCCCGTGCTCGACGGCAGCCCTCCGCTCACCGTGTGTCATGGTGGACGGGTGGGGGATGGCACCGACGCGGCACAGCCGCCGTCCGCCGCGACCGTCGAGGTGCGGCTGCTCGGCCTGCCGCTGCAGCACCGGGCCCGGCTGAGCGACCACGTCGAGGGGTTGCTGCGGGAGTTGGCCCTGGTCCGCGTGGGTCAGGAGCAGAGCTCGTGGGAGTCGCTGCCGGCGCGGCTGCTGCAGCTGGCCGTCGAGCTCGACACCACCTACGCCCCCTACCGGGCTCAGCGCGGCGCGGTGATGGACGAAGCCCTGGCGGCAGGGCAGGAGTTCTTCGACGCCGTCTACCAGGCCCCGGCCGCCTCGGTGGGCTGGGTGCGTCACCTCGGCGAGGTGCTGGAGGAAGCCGACGGCTTCTGCCGCGACGGCGTGCACCTGCTGACTCCGCCGGCGTCGCCGGAGCTCGTGGCGTTCCGGCGCTGGTTGTTCGGCGAGATCGTGCAGCAACTGTCCGGGAAGGCGCCCAGCCCCTGGCCCGGCTCCCACGGCCGGGCGCAGCGGACCGGTGCGGCAGGGGAGCCGGGCCGAGCAGCTCGCGCGACCGCCACGGAACTCACCGGAGTGCTCGGCTCGTCGTCCACCCCGGCGGCCGGCGTGGGCGGTGGGGGCAGGGTGGTCGGCGAGCCGCTGGTGATGGAGTCGATGGCCAGCGCCGTGTCTCGAGCTCGCCGCTACGTGCGGCAGGCCCTGACGGAGCTGGGAGCGCCCGAGCTGGAGGAGTCCGCCGAGCTGGCCGTCTCGGAACTGGTGACCAACGCGATGCTGCACGCACGGACCGCGTTCACCGTCACGGTGCGGGCGCTGGAGGCCGGTGGGGTGCGGGTGGAGGTCGCCGACACCTCACCGCTGCCGGTGGTCGTCCGCCGGCACGGCCTGAGCGCGGCCACGGGGCGGGGTCTGCAGCTGGTCGCCGCGGTGTCCGCCGCGTGGGGGATCGAGGCGTTCCCCGCGTCCGCGGGAACGGGCAAGTGCGTGTGGTTCGAACCGCGGGCCGACCCGGGGGACGAGCAGGACCTCACCCAGCGGTGGGCCGAGGACCTGGCCGGACTGCTGCAGCCGTCCGGCCCCGACCCCGGGCACTCCCGAGTCAGCGCAGCAGGTTCAGCCCCGACACGACCGACAGCCCCAGCACCCACTTCTCGAACGTCTTGATGTCCAGCCGCTTCGCGACCCACCAGCCGATGAGCGCGCCGACGACGACCGCGGGCGCCAGCCGCAGGTCCAGCCACAGGGAGTCCACGGCGATCAGGCCCAGCGCCACGCTGAACGGGATCTTGAAGCAGTTCACGATGAAGAAGAACCACGCGCCCGTGCCCAGGAACGACATGACGCCCAGGCCCATGGTGAACAGGTAGATCGACATGGGGGCGCCGCCGGCGTTGGCGACCATCGTCGCGAAACCGGCGAGGAACCCGAAACCCAGGGACGTCCAGCGGCGGCGGGTCACCGACATCGGCGGTGCCTCGCCCTGGGCGCGCAGCCTGCGCTGGCGCCAGAGGTGGATCACCACCAGCAGGATCAGCAGCACCCCGATGGAGCGGCGCATGACGGTGTCGTCGACGATCCGGACGAACCCGGCCCCGGCGACGACCCCGACCGCGACGTACGGGAACAGCCGCACGAGCAGTCCCCAGTCGGCGTGCCGGCGGTACAGCGAGATCGCGAACAGGTCGCCGAGGATCAGCAGGGGCAGGATGATCCCCGTGGACTCCTTCGCGGGCAGCACGGCCGCGAAGATCGCGATCGCGATGGTGCCCGCACCCCCGATGGAGGTCTTGGAGAACCCGATGACGAGCGCCGCCAGGTACAGGGGGATCAGCTGCGTCGTGGTCAGGTCCAGCACCGTGGGAGCGTACTCGGCGTGAGCGACCGCACCGTCCCGGGTGTCATGCACCTGGACCTCGACGCCTTCTTCGCGGCCGTCGAGCAGCGGGACAAACCGTCGCTGCGCGGCAAGCCCGTCGTCGTGGGCGGCACCGCCGGCCGGGGGGTGGTGGCCACCGCCAGCTACGAGGCCCGCGTCTTCGGGATCGGCTCGGCCATGCCCACGGCCCGCGCGCGCCGGTTGTGCCCGAACGCGGCGTACCTCGCGGGCCGGTTCGAGGCCTACCGGGTCGTCTCGCACCAGGTGATGGACCTCGCGCACGAGCTGTCGCCGCTCGTGGAACCGCTGTCGCTGGACGAGGCGTTCGTGGACCTGTCGGCGACCCGCGACGACCTCGACGTCGAGCAGGTCACGCGGATCGCCGAGCGGTTCCGCGCCGACGTGCGCGCCCGGACGGGCCTGACGGTCTCGGTGGGGGTCGCGGCGACCAAGCTCGTCGCCAAGATCGCCTCGGACCTGCGCAAACCCGACGCGCTCGTCGTGGTGCCGCCGGCGGAGCAGGAGGCGCTGCTGGCGCCCATGAGCGTCCGCAAGATCCCGGGCGTGGGGGCGGTGACGGGCGACCGGCTGATCCGCTCGGGGGTCAAGACCATCGGCGACCTCGCGGCGGCCGACGAGCGCGAACTCGTCCGGATGCTCGGCAAGGCCCACGGGACGGCGCTGCTGGCGTACGCGCGGGGGGTCGACCCGCGACCGGTGGTCGCCGAGCGCGAGGCGAAGTCGGTGTCGGCCGAGGAGACGTTCGCGGTCGACCTGACCGACCGACGCGACCTGGGGGAGCGGTTGCGGCGCATGGCCGACCGCGTCGCCGCCCGGCTGGGGGCCTCGGGCCTGTCGGGGCGGACGGTGACGATCAAGGTGCGGCGCTACGACTTCTCCACCCTGAACCGGTCGCGGACGCTGCTGCACGCGACGAGCTCGGCGAAGGAGATCACCCAGCACGCCACCGAGCTGCTCGCCGCGATCGACGTCGCCGACGGGGTCCGGCTGCTGGGGGTCGGGGTGTCGGGGCTGAGCGAGTTCAGCCAGACCGACCTGCTGGCCGAGCTCGAACCGGAGCGGGCCGACGGGGCCGACGACCTCCACGACCTCGCCGAGGCCGGTCAGGAGGGGGAGGACGAGACCCTGGAGTCCCCCCAGCCGTACGGACCGTCCGCGGGCGCGGCCTGGCGCCCGGGCCAGGACGTGACGCACGGGGAGTTCGGCCCCGGCTGGGTCCAGGGCTCGGGGGCCGGCCGCGTCACGGTCCGCTTCGAGGGCCCGCACACCCCCGTCGGGCGGATCCGCACGTTCCGCGACGACGACCCCGACCTCGCCCCCACGGGTCCGCCCGTCTTCACCCCGGAGCTGCCGTGAAGCTCGACGTCCCCGGCGGGCTGCCCGCCGAACCGCTGCGCCGGTGGCTGGCCGCCCACGCCGTCCCGGGCGCCGAGACCCACGTCGACGGCGTGCACCGCAGGGTGTTCCCCGGCCGGGCCGGTGGTCTCGTCGAGGCGAGCGTCGACCTGGGCACGGCCGACCGCTGCGACGTGGTGGTCGTCGAGGTGGACGGCGAGGGGGACGTCGACCCCGCCCTGGTCCGGCGCTGGCTCGACCTCGACGGCGACCACGTTGCCGCCGAGCGGCACCTGTCCGGCGACCCGCTGCTCGCGCCGCTGGTCGCCGCGAACCCGGGCCTGCGGGTGCCGCGGGCCGTCTCGGGGTCCGAGACGGCCCTGCTCACCGTGCTGGGCCAGCAGGTGTCCCTGGCCGCGGCCCGCACGTTCGCGGGCCGCCTCGTCGCCGCCCACGGCACCCCGGTGGGCGCCCTGCGCGCGTTCCCCGAGCCCGCCGCCCTGGCCGCGGCCGGCCCCGACGCGCTGCGCGCCGTGACGGGGGTGACGGGGGCCCGGGCCCGCACCCTGCACGCCCTGGCGAGCGCGTTCGCCGACGGCCTCGACCTCGAGACCGCCGACCCGGCGGCGGCCCGGGCCGAGCTCCTCGCCCTGCCCGGCATCGGCCCGTGGACCGTCGACTACGTGTCCCTGCGGGTGTTCGGCGACTCCGACGCCTTCCTGCCCTCCGACCTCGTCCTGCGCCGCGCGCTGGGCCGGATCACCGCGCGCGAGGCCGCGGCCCGGGCCGAGGCGTGGCGGCCGTGGCGCGGCTACGCGCTCCTCCACCTCTGGACCGCGGAGGTCTTCACGGACTGAGGGTTCGCTACGGTGCGTGGGTGAACGGAACCGTGGTGGTCACCGGCGGTAGTCGCGGCATCGGGGCGGCGGTCGTGCAGGCGCTCGCGGCCCGCGGGGTCCGGACCTGCTTCAGCTACGCCACGCGCCGGGAGGCGGCCGACGTCGTCGCCGCCACCGCGCACGACCTGGGCAGCGCCTGCCTGGCCGTGCAGGCCGACGTGTCCGTCGAGTCCGACGTCCGGCGCCTGTTCCACGCCGCCGCCGAGCTGGGCCCCGTCACCGGCCTGGTCAACAACGCCGGCATCACCGGCCCGCAGTCCTCCGTCGCCGACCTCGAGGTCGACCGCATCCGCCGGATCCTCGACGTCAACGTCGTCGGGGCGTTCCTGTGCGCCCGCGAGGCCGTCAAGCACCTGCGGGCGTCGGGGGGCGGCACGATCGTGAACGTCTCCTCCCGCGCCGCCGTCTCCGGCAGCCCGGGCGAGTACGTCGACTACGCCGCCTCCAAGGCCGCCGTCGACACCCTCACCGTCGGTCTGGCCCAGGAGGTCGCCGCCGACGGCATCCGCGTCGCCGGGGTGCGGCCCGGCCTGATCCGCACCGACATCCACGCCAGCTCGGGGGAACCCGGCCGGGTCGAACGGCTGCAGAAGACGATCCCGATGGGGCGCGCGGGCGAACCCGACGAGGTCGCCGAGGCCGTCGTCTGGTTGCTGTCCGACGCCGCGAGCTTCGTCACGGGCGCGACCCTCGACGTCGCCGGCGGCCGCTGAGCCCCGCCGGGACTGCGAGGATCGGGGCCGTGAGCGAACCCACCCGCGGCAGCCGCCGGCGCCTCGTCCAGTACCTCGTCCTGCTCGTCTGCGTCGTGGTCGGCTGCGTCCTGCTCGCCCGCGGCCAGGACGCGTGGGCGTGGGCGGCGTTCGGCGCCGCCGCGGGCGGGGTGATCGCCGTGGCGCAGTCGCGCCGCAAGGAGGGCGGGGACCGTTAGTTCCTGACGGAGGCTGGCTCTATCGGAGCTCCCCGCGCCGCTCAGAACGAGAAACCGAAGCCCACGCTGCTGCTCGTCTGCTGCTTGTCGGTGGAGAAACCGGTGGCCCACCAGCTGGCGACAGCAGCCAGTGGCACTCGCATCGCGCCGGTGTTGACCGCCGGAGCGCCGGGTGGGTAAGCACTCGCGCGGAGCAGGTTGATCACGGCCCCTCCCAGACCGATCGGCTCGCCCAACGGGGCGAGCTGCTTCCGCGTCGCGTCCTCGAGGATCCTCTCCTTCTCCTCGGGGCGGCCGCGAAGTCGACGAGCTTCGGGCGACCCGGCGAGCTCGTTGTAGTTCACGCGATAGGTGACGTCGTAGAAGGCCTCGGTGCTCACGGGAGAGCCCTGGATGAGCCACCCCCCAGCGATCAGGACGAGCGGGGGGCACTCCTCGCCACGCTCAGCGGCCTGCACCAGCCGCAGGAGCACGGGGTCGAGGGACGACGTCGAGGTCAGGGTTTCAGGAGCGATGGTCACGCTGCTTCGATCGGCGGGGCGTTGTGGAACCTTGACCGGGTCTGCTCCAGGCGGCCCAACGCCGCAGAGCTCCTGTGCCGGACGAACCGGCTCGGCGGATCTGCCCCGCCGCTCTCGGAGGCTCCCTCGCCATCGATCTGCAGTCACTGACACGCGCCGGGTACCGTTAACGCAGCAGCAGTTCCCCCCGGGCCAGCACGAGGTCGCGGAACGCGGCCGCCACCCGGGGCAGCGGTTCGTCGCGGCGCACCAGCCCCAGCGTGCGCGTCGAGGAGGGCCCGGCCAGCGGCCGTTCGACCACCCCCGCGAAGACCTCCGACGTCCCGCGCTGGGCCGAGGGCAGCACCGCCAGCCCCAGGCCCGCCGCGACCAGCCCCCGGATCGTGTGCGCGTCCTGGCCCTCGAACGCCACCCGCGGGACGATCCCGGCCCGCGCGAACGACGCGTCGGCCAGTTCCCGCAACCCGTACCCGGGTTCGAACAGCACGAACTCCTCGGCGGCCACGGCCGACAGCTCCAGCGGTCCGGGCGTCGCGAGCCGGTGGTCGGCCGGCAGCGCCACGACGAGGGGCTGCTCCACGAGCGCGTCGGTCAGCAGGCCCTCCCGGCGCGGCACCGGCGACGTCAGGACGAGGTCCACCTCGCCCGCCACCAGTTGCTCCAGCACCGCCCCGGCCGCGCCCTGGTGCAGCTGGAAGCGCACCCCCGGGTGGTCGGCGCGGAACACCCGCACCAGGGCCGGGACCGCCGCCGCCCCCAGCGTGTGCAGGAAACCCAGCGCGACCCGGCCGGTGCCGACCGCGTCGTCCTCCTGCACCGTCCGCACCCCGCGCTCCAGCTCGGCCAGCGCCCGCGCCGCCGACTCCGTCAGGGCCCGCCCCGCCGGGGTCAGGCGCACCCCGCGGCCGTGGGGCACGAGCAGCGGGACCCCCACCGCCCGCTGGACGCGCGCCAGCGTGCGGCTCACGGTCGGCTGCTGCAGGCCCAGCTCCTGCGCGGCCCGGGTCACGTGCTCGTGCTCCCCCACCGCCGCCAGCACCTGCAACGGCCCGGCCAGCACCGAGATCGGATCCTCCACCCCCGAAGTGTGCATGAGTTCGCGACGAACCAGGCATTGGACGCATCGGTCGCCGGTTCCTACGGTCGAACCGTGAGCCTCGACGCACGCCCCGGAGCCGGCCCCGACACCCCGTGGCTCGGCCACGAACGCGGGACCCCCGGCTACCGCCGCCTCGTCGTCGCCCTCTTCGCCGCGGGCCTGGCCACCTTCGCGCAGCTGTACTCCGTCCAGGCCGTCCTGCCCGCGATGGCGTCCGGCCTGCACGTGGGCGCCTCCGCCTCGGCCCTCGGCGTCTCCGCCGCCACCGGCGCGCTCGCCGTCTCCGTCGTCGGCTGGAGCGCCCTGGCCGACCGCCTCGGCCGCGTCCCCGTCATGGTCACCTCCGTCGTCCTCGCGACCCTGCTCGGCCTCGTCGTCCCCCTCGCGACGTCGCTGGCACCGCTGCTCGCGCTGCGGGCGCTGCAGGGCGCCGCCCTCGGTGGGCTGCCCGCCATCGCCATGGCCTACCTCGCCGAGGAGGTCCACGCCCGCGAGGTCGCCCTCGCCGCCGGCGCCTACATCTCCGGCAACTCCCTGGGCGGGCTCACCGGCCGCATCGTGTCCTCCGCCGTCGCCGATGTCGCCGGCTGGCGCTGGGGCGTCGCAGCCCCCGCCGTCGTCGGCCTCGTCGCCACCGTCGTGTTCTGCGCCCTCGTGCCCCGGTCCCGGGGGTTCGTCCGGCACCGCAGCACCACCGGCCCCACCGCCGGCGAGGGGCTGCGCAGCCGGGTCCGGCAGGCCCTGGCCGACCCCGGTCTGCTGGCCCTCTACGCCCAGGCCCTGCTGCTCATGGGCGCCTTCGTCACCGTCTACAACTACCTCGGGTTCCGGCTCGTCGAACCGCCGTTCTCGCTGTCCCAGGCCGTCGTCGGGCTGCTGTTCGTCGTCTACCTCGCCGGGACCCTCAGCTCCTCGGTCGCGGGCCGGCTCGCCGCGCGCGGGCGCCTGCGGGTCCTGCTCGGCGCCCTCGCCGTGTTCGCCACCGGCTGCCTGCTGACCCTCGCCCAGAGCATCGTCGTGGTCGTCGCCGGGCTCGTGCTGCTCACCGCCGGGTTCTTCGCCGCCCACTCCGTCGCCAGCGGCTGGGTCGGCGCCCGCGCCCGGCCCCGGGTCCGCGCCCAGGCCTCCGCCCTCTACACGTTCGCCTACTACGCCGGGTCCAGCGTCGTGGGCTGGCTCGCGGGGTTCGCCTTCGGGGCCGGCGGCTGGACCGTCGTCGTGGGGGTCGTGGTGGCGCTCGCGGTGTGCGCGGCGGTGCTGGCGCTCTTGGGCCTGCGGGGGCGAACCGAGGCAGGCAGCATGGGGGCGTGATCGAGGAACTCACGGAGCTGGTGCGCGCGCGCGGGGTCGTCGTCCTCGAGGGGGCCGGGATGTCGACGGGGTCCGGGATCCCCGACTACCGCGGGCCCAACGGGTCCCTGACCCGCCACACGCCCATGACCTACCAGGAGTTCACCGGTTCGGCCGAGAACCGCCGCCGGTACTGGGGCCGCAGCCACGTCGGCTGGGAGCACTTCCGGCGCGCCGAACCCAACGAGGCCCACCGCGCGGTCGCCGCCCTGGAGCGCGCGGGGTTCGTGACGGGCACGATCACCCAGAACGTCGACGGCCTCGACCTCGCCGCCGGGACGCGGGAGGTCGTCGAGCTGCACGGCGACCTCGACCGCGTCGTCTGCCTGAACTGCGGGGAGGTGACCTCCCGCGCCGAGCTCGCGGTCCGGCTGCGGGAGGCGAACCCCGCGTTCGACGCGCGGGTCGAGGAGCTGAACGCCCTGAACCCCGACGGCGACGCCGACCTCACCGACGCCCAGCTGGAGGGTTTCCGCACGGTGCCGTGCCGGCGCTGCGGCGAGGACGCGCTCAAGGCCGACGTCGTGTTCTTCGGGGAGAACGTCCCCAAGGAACGGGTCGAGCGCTCGTTCGAGCTGCTCGACGCGGGGAACTCCCTGCTGGTCCTGGGGTCCTCGCTGGCGGTCATGTCGGGGTACCGGTTCGTGCTGCACGCCGCGAAGACCGGCAAACCCGTCGCGATCGTGACCGCGGGCCCGACCCGCGGGGACGCCAAGGCCACGATCCGCCTCGACGCCCCCCTGCAGGACGTCCTGCCGGAACTGCGTCAGCGCCTGGGCGTCTGACCGTACCCGGCGAGGAGCCCGGCGACCCGGGTGATCTCGTCGGCCGGCAGCGTCTTCACGGGCCGTCCCGTGGCCAGCGCGCGCAGCTGCACGTCGCACACGTACTCCAGGTAGGGGACCTGCGCGAGGACCTTCGTCAGGTCCGCGCCCACGACGACCGCGCCGTGGTTGCCCATGAGCGCCGCCGTCCGGTCCCGCAGCGCGTCGGCGACCCCGGCGGCGAGCTCGTCGGAACCGAACGTCGCGTAGGGGGCGACGCGGATCCCGCCGCCGAACAGGGCCGTGTAGTAGTGCGAGGCGGGCACCTCGTCGACGACCGTCGACAGCGCCGTGGACGCGGGGGCGTGCGTGTGGACGACGGCGGTGTGCGCCGAACCCCGGTACACCGCCAGGTGCAGGGGCAGTTCGCTGGAGGGGGCCAGCGGGGCGTCGACGGGGGCGCCGTCGAGGGTGTGGACCCCGACGTCGGCGCCCGTCATGGTCGCGTAGTCGACACCGCTGGGGGAGACGACGACGAGGTCGCCGACCCGGGCCGAGACGTTGCCCGCGGTGCCGACGACCAGACCGTCGCGGCTGAGGGCCCTGCACGTGTCCGCGACGAGCCGGCGGACGTCTCCCAGATCGTGGTCCATGCCGCCGGTTCTACCCGATCGACCGCACGTGGGCAGGCGGGGCCGGCTCAGCGGGTCCGCAGGATCTCCTCCACGACGTGCTCGCTCTCGTCGATCGTGATGAGCGCCTTCCACAGCGCCCAGCCCCGTCCGCGCGCCCACGTCGCGTCGTCGACGCCGAGCTCGGCGCGGAACGTCTCGCGGGCGGCGCCGGTGAACGTCGTCCACGCGATCGCGAGGTCGCACGACGGGTCGCCGACGCCGCAGGTCCCGAAGTCGATGACGGCGGACAGCTCCCCGCCGCTGAGCAGCAGGTTGCCCGGGGCGACGTCGCCGTGGAACCAGCGGTCGACGCCGTCCCAGGAGGCGGCCAGGGCCTCCTCCCAGACGCTGCGCGCCGCGGCCACGTCGACCCGCCCGGCCAGGTCGCGCAGCGCCTGCCGGGTCTGCGCGTCGTAGGTCGTCAGCGGGCCGCCGCGGAACCAGTTGTGCTGCCCGGGCTGCGGGCCGCCGGCCGGGTCGACGCGGCCCAGGGCCACGAGGAACCGGGCGACGTCGGCGGCGAACCGCACGGGGTCGGCCGGTGCCTCCTCGAAGGCCGTGCGCCCGTCGAGCCACCCGTAGACCGACCACGGGAACGGGTAGTCCCGGTCGGGCACCCCGTGGCCGAGCGGGACGGGGACGGGCAGCGGGAGCTGCGGGGCCAGCACGGGTAGCCACCGCTGCTCCTTCGCGACGGCCTCGGCGTACCCGGCGGCGCTGGGCATGCGGACGGTCATGGCCGGGCCCAGCCGGAAGGTGCGGTTGTCCCAGCCGGGCCGGTCGACGGGGTCGACGGGCAGGTGCGCCCACTGCGGGAACTGCTCGGCCACCAGGCGGCGCACCAGGTCGGGGCGGACGTCGAGGCGTTCGGGGCGCGGGGGCAGGCTCACCGGCTCCAGCGAACCCCCGCCGGGGCGGGGCAGGCAACCGGTTTGCGGTGCCGCCCCGGAGCACGTCCGCCTCAGAAGGCGTCGCCCGTGCGCCAGGGCATCTGCTGCAGGGTGAGGGTGTTGCCGTCCGGGTCGGCGAACCCGGCGTACAGGACCCCGCCCCCCACGTCGACGACCGGGGACACGTCGACCCCGTGCGCCACGAGCTCGGCGCGGGCGGCCTCGATGTCCTCGACGACGAGGTGCAGCCCCCGCACCGACCCGGGCGCGGCGCCGTACACGTCCAGTCCCGTCCCGAAGCCGATGGAGCACCCGGAACCGGGTGGGGTCAGCTGCACGACGCGGACGCCCTCGGCGGGCCGCACGTCGACGTCGGCGTGGAAGCCCAGCCGGTCGACGTAGAAGGCCTTGGCGCGGTCGACGTCGGCCACCGGCAGCGGAACGAGTTCCAGCTTCATGTCCACACCGGTCAGCGTAGGGCGTCGAGCAGCCCGTCGACGGCGGTGCGCTGGCGGTGCGGGGAGTAGGTCTGCGGGTCGGCGGAGGCCAGGGCGTTCAGGCCCTCGACCTGGGCGACGAGCGCGACGGCCCGCTGGGTCCTCCGGGCCGCGGACAACTCCGGGCGGCACCTGCCGACGAGCCGGGCGACGCGGTCGACGAAGGCGCGGTTGTGGCTGACGTGCACGGCGCGCAGTTCCGGGTCGGTGACGGCGGCGGCCAGGAACCCGACCCAGACCCTGCCCTCCTCGCTGCCGGCGTCGGTGAGGGACAGCGCGCCGTGCAGGACGGCGCGCAGCGTGGCGAGGGGGTCGGAGCCGGCGCGTTCGAGGGCGTCGGCGCGCGCGCCGGTGCGGGCGTGCAGGAGTTCGCGCGCGTGCCGCAGCAGGGCCCGCTTGTCGGCGAAGGTGTGCAGCACCAAACCCGTGGTGCAGCCGGCGCGGTCGGCGACGGCGCGCAGCGTCAGGCCCGGCAGGCCGTCCTCGGCCAGCACCGTCCAGACGGCGGTGGACAGCAGGTCGCGCTGGGCGGCGACGTCGCGGGTGCGGGGCATCCCGGCCTCCTCTCCGTAACGGCTGTTACCGTAACAGGCGTGATGGAACAGCGGTTCACCGTGCGGCGCGAGGCCTGGGACGAGCCCGACGGGACGGCCCTGCGCTCCGCCCAGCGGGCCGAGCTCGACGCGCGCTACGGCAGCGACGACCACGAACCGGGCGTCGCGCCGAGCGCCGCCGACGTCCCGGTCTTCCTCGTCGCCCGCGACGAGGCCGGCCGCCCGGTGGCGTGCGGGGGCCTGCGGCCGCTGACGCCCGGACGCGCCGAGGTCAAGCGCATGTACGTCGTCCCCGAGCGTCGCGGCAGCGGCGTCGCCACCGTCGTGCTGCGGGCGATCGAGCAGGAGGCCCGGGCGCTGGGGGTGCGCCGGCTGCTGCTGGAGACCGGCACGCTGCAGCCGGAGGCCCTGCGCTTCTACCTGCGCGAGGGCTACGCGCGGATCGACAACTTCGGCCCGTACGCGGGCCAGGAGCAGTCGGTCTGCTGCGCGCGGGACCTGTGAGGCTCGACCTCTGGGAGGATGGGGGTGCCATGCAGTGCTCCTACTTCGACGCCCACGCGTGCCGGTCGTGCACGCTCATCGAGGTCCCCTACGCCGACCAGGTGCGGGACAAGGAGGAGCGCTGCGCCGAACTGCTGTCGGCGCACACCGGCCTGCAGTGGCTGCCCAGCGTCCGCAGCCCGCAGGAGGGGTACCGCAACAAGGCCAAGATGGTCGTGGGCGGCACGGCCGCGGCCCCGACGTTCGGGATCCTCGACGCTGAGGGGCGGGGGGTGGACCTGCGCGGGTGCGGGGTGATCGCCCCGGGCATCCGCGAGGTGCTGCCCGTGCTGGCCCGCTTCGTGACCCGCGCCGGCATCGCGCCCTACGACGTCCCGCGCCGGCGCGGGGAGCTCAAGCACGTGCTCGTGACCGAGTCGCCCACCGGGGAGCTCATGGTCCGCTTCGTGCTGCGCACCGACGGTCCCGTCGCGCGGATCCGCGAGCACCTGCCCGCCCTGCTCGCGAACCTGCCCCGCCTCGTGGTCGTCACGGCCAACCTGCTGCCCGAGCACAAGGCCGTCGTCGAGGGCGACGTCGACATCCCCCTCACCGAGCGCACCACGCTGGCGATGCCGCTGGGCGGCATCGCCCTGGACCTGCGCCCGCAGAGCTTCTTCCAGACGAACACCCGCGTCGCCCAGGAGCTGTACGCGCAGGTCGCGCGGTGGGTCGACGAGATCGGCCCGGCCAGCGTGTGGGACCTGTACTGCGGGGTCGGGGGTTTCGCCCTGCACTGCGCGGCGCCGGGCCGCCGCGTCGTCGGCATCGAGGTCAGCGCCGAGGCCGTCGAGAGCGCCCGGCACGCCGCCCGCGACCTGCCCGACGTGGAGTTCGCCGCCGGCGACGCGACCCGGTTCGCGCTGGAGTCCACCGAGGTCCCCGACCTGGTGGTGGTGAACCCGCCGCGGCGGGGGATCGGGCCGGACCTGGCCGGCTGGCTGGAGACCTCCGGCGTGCGGCACGTCGTCTACTCCAGCTGCAACCCCGTCACGCTCGCCAAGGACCTCGAGGCGATGCCGTCGCTGCGGCCCGTGCGGGGCCGGGTGCTCGACATGTTCCCCCACACCGCGCACGTCGAGGTCGCGGTGCTGCTGGAGCGGGTGGTTGCACCCCGCTGACCGCAGCCACCACGGGAGTTGCGAGCGGTTCCGGTCAGGGGCGGCGTACCGTCAGGTAGAAGAAGTCGCGCTGGTCCGGCGCGACGTACCGGTCGGCTTCCCGCGGCATGTCCGGCAGCAGCTTCGTGGGTGTGACGCTGCTGGAGCCGGGCGCCGCCCGCCAGCTGGAGAAGCTCACCATCCCCCGGTGCATGTCGAGTTCCATGGCCCGCACCGCACCCGCACGCACCAGAGCGTCGGCGAGGTGGACCAGGTCCATCCCGTTCCCCCCGACGTAGACGACGTCACCGCGCGCGTCCACGCCCAGGCCCGAGCGCCAGGTGTACTGGCCCTGGTTGCGCGAGGTCCCCCACAGCCCGGCGTGGTCGTCGGCGAGTCCGGCCGCCGGCACGCCTGCGTCGACGATCAGGTGCAGGTTCTGCCGGGCGGCCTCGGTGTGCGGGGTGATCTGGACCTCGGTGCCGAGAGCGCCCACGAGCAATCGGCCGTCACCGTCCACGACCGCCGTCGCCAGGTCCGGGGCCAGTGGGCGTGAGGATCGGCCGTCGAGGAGGAAACCACCTGGGGTGTCCTGGAACTTGAAACCGGCGTTGAAGGTGGCCAGCAGCTGAGCGGCGTCTCGGGGATCGACCTGCGCCCCACCGGGCCAGGGTGCTCCGCCGGGTTGACGGGTGCCGGCCACGAGGTGGGCGTCGTAGCTGCCGGCGCGGATCCACGCCGCACCGGCGATGACCTGCGGGTGGTCGGCGTCGGGGCGGAACCAGGTGGTGAAGATCGCCGGCCTGCCGGCGGCGTCCGCGCGTCCTGCGGTCCAGGTGCCCTCACCGTCCGCCGCGACCGTTCCGGTGAGCGGGGCCACCGCCGGTGGCCCGGTCACCTCGTGCACGGCAGGAGCGGCGCTGGGCGCGGCAGCGGCGGCGGGACCCGTGTGCGGTGCGGTGCCGGCGGGCACGTGACGGGAGTACCACCAGTTCTCGGCCGCGTCGACCAGGCCCGCGCCACCGTGCTCGCGGACCCACTCGACTGCGCGCACCGACGTCGGTGCCGCCCCCGGGGCGAGCATCGCCCGGCCGAACGACACGCCTGGAACGACCACCGCCACCGCCAGGACACCCGCGACCAGCCGTCGCCGCAGGTGCCGGCGGGGCGGTTCCGGTGCGGACGGCGCCGAGGCGTCCTGCACCCCCGAGCGGTCGGAGTGCCCCGGGTCGAACGCCGTCGGCTCCACGAGGACGAGCCTGCGCCCTCGGGGCTGAAGCCGTGCTGAGGAACCCGTCCCCACCTGGCGGGTTCGCCGCGTGCCGCCGCGCTCCCGGTGACGGCGGCGGTGACGTCCTCAGGAGAGCTTCAGCTCCGTTCGGTCACCGTGGGGCCATGACCGCGAACTCACCGCGCATGACGCTGCGCACCGTCGGCAACAAGGTTCCCGAGGTGACCGTCTGGTTCTGGATCGTCAAGGTCCTGGCCACCACGGTCGGTGAGACCTTCGCCGACTTCCTCAACGACACCCTCGGGCTGGGGCTGAGCGCCACCAGCATCGCCATGACCGTCCTGCTCGTCGTGGTGCTCGCGGCCCAGTTCCGCAGCCGCACCTACCGCCCACCGCTGTACTGGCTCACCGTCGTGCTCATCAGCGTCGTCGGAACCCTGCTCACCGACAACCTCAGCGACAACCTGGGCGTTCCGCTGCCGGTGTCCACGGCCGTGTTCGCCGTGCTGCTGGCCGTGACGTTCACCGTCTGGCGCCGCCGTGAGGGCACCTTGTCGATCCACGCCGTCGACACCGGCTCCCGGGAAGGCTTCTACTGGGCGGCCATCCTCTTCACCTTCGCCCTGGGTACCGCCGCCGGTGACCTGATCGCCGAGCAGGTCGGCCTGGGCTACCTCGCCTCGGTGGGCCTGTTCGCCCTGGCCATCGCCGTGGTCGCCCTGGCCCGCTACGGGTTCAGGGCCAACGCGGTGGGCACCTTCTGGGCCGCGTACGTCCTCACCCGCCCACTGGGGGCTTCCCTGGGTGACCTGCTGTCCCAGGACCGCAGCGACGGTGGCCTGGGGCTGGGCACCACCGGGACCAGCCTGCTGTTCCTGGTGGTCATCGCCGCCATCGTCGTCCACCTCACCCGCAGCCGCGTCGACCGACCGGTGTTGCGCGGCCACGACGCCTGAGGCGAGCACGTGGTGAGGTCCTGCACCGCCCGCCGCCGTGCCCCGAGCACGGCTGTCCCCCGAGGTTCGTGATGTCGACCCTGCTCAACCCCTCGCACCTGCTGAACACCTTCGGCGTCCTGGGCGTCTTCGTCATCCTGTTCGCCGAGACCGGCCTGCTGATCGGCTTCTTCCTGCCCGGGGACTCGCTGCTGTTCACCGCCGGCCTGCTCGCCGCGACCAGCGCCACGGCGGCGACCCACATCGCCTTGGTACCCCTGGTGCTCGCCGCCGTCGCCGGGGCGTTGACCGGCGCCGAGGTCGGCTACCTCATCGGCCGCAGCCTCGGGCCGCGCCTCCTGGACACCCCCGGGCACCCTCGACGAGCCGCCGGGCTGAAGCGCGCCGGTGAACTCCTGGACCGCTACGGGCACGGGCGCGCCGTCGTGCTGGCCCGTTTCATCCCCGTGGTCCGCACCCTCATGAACCCCCTCGCCGGTGCTGTCGGGGTTCCCGCCGCCCGTTTCGCCGCGTGGCAGGGGATCGGGGGAGCCGTCTGGGCGGCGGGGATCACCTTGGCCGGGTACTTCCTGGGCCGGCACGTCCCGAACGTGGACCACTACCTGCTGCCGATCGTCGCCGTCGTGGTGCTGGTCTCCCTGGTGCCCGTCGGCCTCGAGCTGCACCGGTCGCGGGCCCGGGATCCGGGTCCGGACCAGGTCCACCACGACCGTTGACGGGTCACCGCGTCGCCGGGGCCAGCCGCGGGGGACCTCACGGCAGGATGTTCACGGCGCGGGCGATGACGAGCGCGGCGATGCACAGCGCCGTCGCGCTCTGGGCGAGCATCAGCATCTTCGCCCAGCGCGTCCAGGGCATCGTGTCGGTGGGGCTGAACGCGGTGGAGTTCGTGAAGCTGAGGTAGAGGTAGTCCGGGAAGGTCGGTTCCCAGTCCGCCGGGGCGACGTCCGGGGACGCCATCTGCGGGAACAGAAAGTCGACGTCGGTGTCCCGGCCCTCCTTGCGGGACAGCGGCCCGCCGCGGTCGAGTTCCCAGTACCAGAGGGCGAACGTCACCACGTTCGTCAGGTAGACGGCGGCCCCCTCGAACAGGAGACCGCCGGGACTGCGCGTGGCGCGCCCGCGCACGAGGTGGTCGACGAGCAGCACCGCGCTGGCCCCGTTGGCCACGCTCGCGACGGCAACCAGGAGCAGGCTGGTGCGACGGAACCACGAGCTGGCGCGATCCATCCGGACCGGGTTCGCCACCGTGAGCGCCACCATCAGCGCGGCCTCCACCGCGGGCAGCGCCCAGCGGCTGCCCAGGGCCAGGTGGGCGGGCAGCCGCAGCTGCAGGGCGACGAGGGCGACCACCGTGACCTGCACCGGCCACCGGCGCTCACCCCGGGTCGGTCGCCTCCAGGCCGGGACCGGCGCGGCAGGAGCGTCCTGGAACTCGCTCACCGGATCACGGTAGGACCTCGCCGGGCCGACGCGCGGTCGGCGAGGCGCGGGTCCCGTGGAGGGATCGCGGAGCCTCGCGCCCGGGACCGGCGGGGACCGTCGCCGGTCCGGGAGATCGGTGGGTACGTCCCGGGAACCACCTCGGTGGTCCCTGCGAGGTGCGCCGTGGACGGTGCCCCGGCCCACGCGCCCCGGGGCGCCGACGGCCGGGACTGCTGGCACGCTACCGGGGTGACGAGCCTCCCCGATCGCGCCCCGGACACCCCGGCTCCGGGAGAACCCGATGCGCCCGGCCCGAACGCACCGACGGTCACCCGCGCCCAGCCCCCGCGCTGCCCCACCCGCACCCGGGCCTACCGCCACGGGCAGGTGGTCCAGGAGGGTTTCCCGGCCGAGCGGATCAGCGAGCTGCTCGCCGAGGACGAGGCCACCACCGTGTGGCTGGACCTGCGCGACCCCGACGCCGACGACCTGCAGATCCTCGTGCAGGAGTTCGGTCTGCACCCCCTGGCCGTCGAGGACGCCGTCCAGGACCACCAGCGCCCCAAGCTGGACCACTACCCCACCTACCGGTTCCTCAACACCTACGCGGTGACCCTGGACGACGGCACCTCGGAGCTGAGCACCAGCGAGATCAGCGCGTTCATCACCGGACGTGCGCTCATCACGGTCCGCAAGGACGACGCGTTCGACGTGGACACCCTCGTCGGCCGCTGGGACCTGGCCGCCGACCTGGCCGTGCACGGTGTCCCCTTCCTCGTGCACGGGTTGCTCGACCTCGTCGTCGACGGCCACCTGCGCGCCGTCCAGCACCTCGACGACGCGCTGGAGCAGCTCGAGGACCAGCTGTTCGAGCCCCGCCCGACGCTCGACGTGCGGCGGCGCGGGTTCGAGCTGCGCAAGAGCATCGCCGGTCTGCGCCACGTGACCGTCCCCATGCGGGAGGTCCTCGACCGGTACCTGCGCACGGAGGACCGGCGGACCAGCGCGGCGATGCTCCCCTACGTCCACGACGTCCAGGACCACGAGCAGCGGGCCGCGGAGTCCTGCGAGGCGCTGCGCGAGCACGCCCTCGCCATCATCGACTCGCACCGCAACGAGCAGAGCTACCAGCTGAACGAGGTGACCAAGAAGCTGGCCGGCTGGGCGGCGATCATCGCCGTGCCCACCGCGGTCACCGGGTTCTACGGCCAGAACGTCCCCTACCCGGGGTTCTCCCACCACGCGGGGTTCGTCACCAGCACGCTCACCATCGTCGTCCTGGCCGGCGGGTTGTTCGCCTTGCTGCGCCGGCGCGGCTGGCTCTGACGGGGCCCGGCCCGCGGTCCTGGTCCATGGTCAGCGAACCTGCGAGCGGACCTGCGCGAGAACGTCACCGATCTGCTGCTCGACGACGTCGGGCCGGTCGAGGGCCACGTCGTGGCTGCTGTCCCGGGCGGTGACCAGCGTCCGGTCCGGGGCGGCGTCGGCGAAGTGCTGCTGGGCGGCGCGCCAGGCCTCCGCGTCGGGGGACCCCGCCGGCATCGGCGTCCGCTCGGAGACGATGACGGCGACCGGCAGGTCGCTCGGCCAGGTCAGGGCGTGGTAGGCGGTGTGGGCGGGCCCGAAACCGTCGGCCACGGCCAGCGCCTGACGGGTCTGCCGCGTCTGCGGCGCGGCCCGCACCTGCGCCGCCTGCTCGTCGGTGGCGGCGACCAGTCGCGCCGTCTCCTGCGGGGTGAAGAACTGGGGGACGTTCGCGTCGACGAGGACCGCACCCTGGACCAGGCCGGGGTGGTCGTCGACCAGGTACGTCGCCACCTCCCCGGCCAGGGAGTGCGACACCAGGACGACCGGTTCCCGGACCAGGCCCAGACCCTGCAGGCCGGCGGCCAGGTCGTCGGCGGCGGCCGCCGCGCTGAAGGCGCCGGGCACGTCGCTGCTGCGGCCGGAACCGGTCCGGTCGTAGGTGACGACGGTGGCTCCGGTCTGCTGGGCCAGCACCGGGACGAGCGCGTTCCAGTACGAGGCGTCCTCGCCGCCGCCGGCGTCCAGCACGATCACGGCCCCCGAACCGGCCGTCACGTAGAAGGCCACGTCGTGGCCGTCGCGGGTGATCGTGCGCTGGGTCCCCATCGCCGTGGTCCCGGTCGGGTCCACCGGAGCCGGTGCGCTGGACGAGGAGGCCACCGGCACCCGGTCGGGGGCGGCGACCCCGGGGGAGCCGCAGGCCACCACCGCGCCCAGGGCGGCGGCCGTCACCAGTGCGGCGGTCAGGGTGCGGGGGCGTCGGGTGGACGACACGTCAGGGCCTCTCGGTGGGGGAGCCGGCTCGCGGGAGCGGAACCGGTCCCTCGAGACTGCCGGGAAAGAACCGTCCGCACGATGGAGCTGCCCCGAGAACCCGCGGTCGGGGCGACCCGACGGAACTGGTCGGGTCGCCCCCGTCGAGGCGGTGACGTCGAAACCTCCTGCGACTCCAGGCCTTCACAGGTCGGGGTGCTGGTCCTTCACGGGGCTGAGCGACTCCAGCACCGACGCGACGTGCAGGACGGTGGACTCCGCGTGCCAGGGGCCGGCGACCTGGACCCCGATGGGCAGGCCGTCGGTGCTGGTCCCGAACCGCATCGACAGGGCGGGCATGCCGGTGATGTTGAACTGGACGGTGAAGGTCTGGACGTGAGTGGCGTCCACGACCTGCCCGTCGATCGTGAGTTCGCCGGCGCCGTGCTCGTGGGCGAAGGTGGGCAGCACCGGCAGCAGCAGGGCGTCGAAGCGGGAGAAGAACTCGGCGTAGCCGTCGCGGATGCGCTCGAACCCCTGCTCGGCGGCGAGGTAGTCGGCCATCGAGGTGTCGGGGATCGACAGCATGGTCGTGGACATGGTGAACATCTCGTCCTCGTGCCCGGCGGTCGCCTCGGCCATGGCGGGTTTGAGTTCCATGACGTGCTGGGCGTTGAACAGCGCCAGGGGGTTGTTCTCCTGCAGGGCCGGGATCGTCACCTCCTCGACGTCCACCCCGGCCCCGCGCAGGGCCTCGGCGGCCCGCTGGACGGTCCGGGCGACCTGCGGGTCGACCGGCCCGAGCCCGGAGTCGGTGAACCAGCCCACCCGCAGCCGCCGCTGCGGGGCCGGGCCCACGCCGGTGTCGACGCCGCGGGGGGTGGTGGCGAACCCGTCGGAGCCGTCGGGTCCTTCGAGGATCGAGTAGGCCAGGGCCAAGTCGCGGACGGTGCGGGCCATCGGGCCCACGTGCCAGTCGCGGCGCGGGACGCGCGGCCACACCCCGGTCATGGGGACGCGTCCGTGGGTGGGCTTGAGGGCGACGATGCCGGTCTGGGCGGCCGGGCCGCGCACCGAGATGGCCAGGTCGGTGCCCAGGCCGATCGGGCTCATGCCCGCCGCGATCGCCGCGGACTCCCCGCCGCTGGAACCGCCGGGGGTGCGCTCGAGGTTCCACGGGTTGTTGGTGCGGCCGCTGAGCAGGTTGTCGGACTCGGTGGAGTAGGAGAACTCCGGCAGGTTCGTCTTGGCGAGCAGGATCGCGCCGGCGGCCTTCATGCGGGCCACGGCGGTGGCGTCGGTCTGCGGGGTGCGTCCGGCGAAGATCGGCGAACCGCGCTGGGTGAGGACCCCGGCGGTGTCGATGGAGTCCTTGACGGTGAACGGGACCCCGTGCAGGGGGCCGATCTCCGGGCCGGGTCCACCGCCGGTCGCCCGGGCCCGTCGCAGGGCGGCGTCGGCGGCGCGGGCTTCGTCCAGGGCGTGCTCGTTGAGGGTGACGATCGCGTTGATCGCCGGGTCGAGGGCGGCGATGCGGTCCAGGTGGGCCTGGACGACCTGCGCCGAGGTGGTCTGCCCGGTGCGGATGAGGTGGGCCAGGTCGGTGGCGTCGCGGAAGAACAGGTCGGTGGTGTCGTTCGGTCCGTCGTTCACGGGAGCTCCTTCGTGATGTGAAAAGTAGACTGGTCGTCTATAGGTGGGGACAAGGGTGCGCCGCCGAGGCCGTCGCACGAGGTGGCGCGGAGTGCGCCACGAGAGGGCGGGCTCCGGGTGGGGCCCGTGCCCGGGTCAGACGCCCAGGAGACGTCGGGTGGTGGTCATCGCCGTGTCCAGGGCACGCCGGTCGCGGCTCGTCTTGGCGAGCAGGCTCGCCCCGAGCCACGACCCGTACAGCCAGGTCGCCAGCTGCGCGGGGTCGTCGTCCAGCTGCAGGGAACCGTCGACCTCGCCGGCGCGGAGCATCTGCTCCACCCGGGCGATGATGCCCGTGGTCCCCTCGTCCAGCGTCGCCCGCAGGGTCTCGGACAGGTCCGAGACCTCGGCGGCGAGCTTGACGACCAGGCAGCGGCCCTGGCAGTCGTCGATCGTCTGCTTGTCGTGGAACTGCTGCCAGAAGCGCATCAACCGCTGCGCGGCCGGGGTGCCGGGGGTTGCGGCGATCTCGTCCATCGTGGCCAGGTAGGCGCTGAAGTAGTTCTCCAGCACCGCCCGACCGAAGGCGTCCTTGGAGCCGAAGTGGTGGTAGAAGGAGCCGGTCGGTACACCGGCCGCGGTCAGCACCTCGTTGACACCTGCGGCGGACCAGCCCTTGCGAGCGATGAGGTCCTCGGCGACGTCGAGGACGCGTTGCCGGGTCCCGGCCTTCGTCCTCGCTGTTCTCGTCGTCATGGTGCCACCGTAGCGAGTATTAGACCGCTCGTCTAGTCCACCTCCCGGACGTCCTCCCCGGCGTGAGCAGCCGATACCGTCAGGATTCCGTCGTTCGCGATGTCGTTGCGGGGCAGTGCGGTACGGGCGCACCGGAGCCTGAGGTCCGAATCGTCGCCCAGTTCCAGCCGCCGACCGTGACACGTGGACGGACCGCGGGAGAACTCCTCGCGAGTTCCCGGGGCAGCGCACGGCGGGGCCCCGGCGGGGATCCGGGCCGACGTCACCGGTGAGGCGTCACCGGTGAGCGGGTGGTCTCACGCGCCGATCAGGCGCCGGGTGGTCGCCATCGCGTTGTCCATGGACGACAGGTTCCGGTACACCTTGGCCAGGACGCTGGCGCCCATCCACAGTTCGTACAGGGACTGGGCCACGGCGCGGGGTTCGTCCTGCAGCGTGACCGTGCCGTCCTCGAGGCCGCCGCGCAGCGCGGACTCCAGGCGGTTGACGATGCCCGTAGTGCCGGCCTTCAGGCGTTCGCGCATGGCCTCGGACATGTCCGCGACCTCGGCGCCGAGCTTCACCGCCAGGCAGCGGCCCTGGCAGTCGTCCAGGCTCTGGGTCAGCCGCCAGCTCTCGAAGTAGTCGAGGGTCCGCTGGGCCCAGGTCGTGTCCGGCCGGCTCAGCACGACGTCCATGTCGGCCAGGTACTGCGCGTAGTAGTGCTCCAGGACGGCTTCGCCGAACGCGTCCTTGGAGGAGAAGTAGTGGTAGAACGACCCCTTGGGGACCCCGGCGCCGGCGAGCACCTCGTTGATGCCGACGCCCGAGAAGCCCTTGTGCGCGAAGGTGCGCTGGGCGGCGTCGAGCAGGGTCGTCCGGGTGCTGGTGCGGGAGTCCGTGGCGGTGCGGCCGTCGGTGGTGGCGAGAGTGGTGGCCATGGAACGAGGGTACCAGTGACTAGACCGGTCGTCTTGACTAGACGACCGGTCTATTCAACCATACGGTGACGCCATGCCCACCACCACCCACCGTCCGTCCCGCACGCGGGGATCCCTCCCGCCCGCCGTCGGCCTCTGGTGGCGACCGGCGGCGGCCGCCTTCGCCGTCGCCTTCGGGGCGAACGCGTTCGCCGCGCTGCTGCAGACCTACCGCGGGGCGCTGTCCCCGGTCCAGGTGACCGGGCTGTTCGGCGGCTACGCCCTCGGGCTCGTCCCGGCGGTCCTGGTCATGGCCCGGGTCGCCGACCGGCTGGGCCGGCGCGTCGTGCTCCTGGGGGCCCTGCTGCTGTCGGTGCTGGGGACGGGCGTGCTCGCCCTGGGCGGGGACCACTTCGCCGCCCTGCTCGTGGGCCGGGTGGTCATCGGCCTCAGTGCGGGGGCCGCCTTCGCGCCCGCCACCGCCTGGGTCGGAGAACTGTCCCGGACCGGTTCCCCGTCCGGCCGGTCCGGCGGGACGGCCCGGGGCGCGCTGCGCGCCGGGACCGCTCTCACCGCCGGGTTCGCCCTGGGGCCGTTGGTGTCCGGAGCGGTCGTGCAGGTCTCGACGTCGTTGCGCCCGGTCGCCTACGCGCTGCAGGTGGTCTTGGTCCTGGTCGCCCTGGGCCTGGTCCGGGCGACGCCGGAGGTGCGGACCGAGACGTCGTCGCGGACGCCCGGCGCCGCGTCGTCGCAGGCCCCCGCGTCGACGGCGTGGCGGTCGGTGCGCGGCCGGGCGTTCTCGTCCCTGGTGCTGCCGAGCGCCCCGTGGGTCTTCGGGGCGGCCACGACCTCCCTGGCCGGTCTGCCGGTGCTCGTGCCGCTGGGCCGGTTCGGTCCCCTCGGCAGCGGTGTGGTGGCGGCGCTCACCCTCGGGACCGGCGTCCTGGTCCAGCCGACCGCTCAGCGCCTGGCCCGGCGCTCCCCGTCCCTGCCCCTGCGGCTGGGCCTCGGGGCGGTGGTGGTCGGGATGCTCACGGCCGCGGTGACCGTCGCCGCCTCCTCCCTCGTGCTCCTGGGGGTCAGCGCGGTGGTGCTCGGCAGCGCCTACGGGTTCCTGCTCGCCGGCGGGCTCGGGGTCGTGAACTCGATCGCCGCGCCGCGGGACGCGGCGACGGTCACCGGCGTCTTCTACGCCCTGACCTACCTGGGGTTCGCCGCCCCCGTCCTGCTCCCCGCCCTCAGCCACCTCTGGGCGGCCCCCCTCGTCCTGGTCGCCGGGGCCGGCGCGGCGACGCTGAGCCTGGCGGTCGTCCTTCGGGCCCGGCCGGCGCTCACCGGTCGGACCTCCTAGCTCGATCCCGTCACGTCAGCGCGTGCCCGAGCGGGGGCGGTCCAGGAAGGGGTCGACGACGGCCCACGTGGCCTCGTGGGCCTCCAGGTGCGGCAGGTGCCCGGCCTCAGCCGGGGTTGACGATGCGGTCGCTGGCGGCCCAGACCACCAGGGCGGGTACCTCGGCCGCGGACAGCCGGGCCGGCAGGGTGGGATCGCCCGTGCCCGGACCGGCCGAGGTGGCCGGGGTGACGCAGGTCACCCACCTCCGGTTCGCCCTAAATAGACCGGTCGTCTAGCATCGTTCCCGTGACCGCAGCGGTCACCGGACCGCCAGGTCCGCAGTTCACCGCAGGAGCCCACCGTGAACGTCCTCATCGTCCTCACCTCCCACGACGAACTCGGCGACACCGGCCGCAAGACCGGGTTCTGGCTCGAGGAACTCGCCGCGCCCTACTACCGGTTGAAGGACGCCGGGGCCACGATCACCCTGGCCTCGCCCAAGGGTGGCCGGCCCCCGCTGGACCCCAA